>JAFQRV010000031.1 GCA_017409905.1 Bacilli bacterium | reverse complement strand
TTATTAGATACAATATGTCCTAAATACTCCTTATTCCTAATCATTGATTGAATTGTGGTTGGACTCCAATCATAAGGATGCGCTTCAAATAATTCACAATAATATTTGCCAGTATCTCTCAAAATCTTGGCTCTTGGTTTTAGAATTTGTTCGTTTCTTAACACAGTACATATTTGTTTAGCACTTCTCCCCTCACAGGCAAGTTGGAATATCTTTTTAACTACATCAACTACTTCCTCATCGATAATTAGTTTATGTTTATCTTTAGGATCTTTTTTATATCCATAAGGTGCATATGAAGCTACAAAATCTCCATTTAATGCTTTTGTTTTTCTGGCACTTCTAATCTTTTTTGATATGTCTTTTGCATACCATTCATTCATGATATTTTTAAATGGTGTAAAGTCGTTTATTCCTTTATCAGTATCAACATCATCATTTATTGCAATAAATCTAACATTGTTACTTGGAAAGAAATCTTCTAATAAATAACCAGTTTTAAGATAATCACGACCAAGTCTTGATAAATCTTTTGTTATTACAATTCCTACTTTACCATCTTTAATATCATTCATTAGTCTTTGAAAGTCTGGTCTTTCAAAGTTAGTGCCACTATAACCATCATCCACATAATATTCTATGTTAGGAAAATGATTCTTTTTAGCGTATTGTGTTAACATTGCTTTTTGTGTTTGTATACTCTCACTATCTCCATTTAATTCATCTTCACGAGATAGTCTGCATAGTAATGCTGTTATTTTAACCGGTTTAATAATCTTGTCCTCCTTTTACAACATCACCGAGTAAACTTGCTTGATTATATTTTATCATACTTTCTTGATTTTTGCTACATAATTGTATATCGTTTCTTGCAATGTAATTAATTAATACATCTTTTAATTTTTTTGTTCCCTTATAGTTAGTTGTTACTATAATTTTAATTTCTTTAGTTTTACTCTTCTTTTTATTTATAATTTTGACCTCCCCTTTATAAATATTTTAAAGAAGATAAAACTTTGAATATTTACTTTTTATTAATCATCTCTTTTAAAGCTTCATATCCTTGATAAATTAATTCAACTTTTGTAATATTGTTTTTCTTTAAAAACTCATTTATTTCATCATAATCACTTCTTGGAATGAATGTGGAAAACTGAGCATTTGTTTTCTTTCTTAATTCTTTATTTCTTTCTTCATAATTTCTTCTTGCAATTCGCATTGGTGTATCTTCTTTTTTCATAATATTTTTTCTTCTTCTAATCCTTTCTTTAATTTATTTATTACTTCAACTAATTTTTCATCTACTAGACTTGTTGCATAAGTATAAAGGTTTGTTTCTTTAAGTGGCTCAAATTCATTTGATAATCTAATTCTAATTTCATTTAGTGTATTTATTTCATCTACCTTATCTACTACTTGTACCCATTTCATAATAACCTCCTACACATATACTAATTCATTTAATATTTCTTCTTCAATTAATTTCTGAATTTCATTTTCTATTTGTATGTTCTTAATATAGTCTTGAGTCTTTTGATATTCTTTTTTCTTTGAAAGTTTATCATACATTACGTTATAAAGTTCATCAGCTTGTTTATCAATATTATGTAAGTATTCTGGTAAATCTCCACCTAATACTAAGTATTTACCAAAGTTATATTCTTCTAAATACTTTTTAGCTAAATTTCCATACTTACCATACTTATGAATTATAGGTTTATTATTCTTTTGATACTCTATTATTTCTTCTAATGTTTTTCCTTCATACATAATAAATTCCATCCTTTCATTAATCTTTACTTTGTGATTATATTATATCGTAGTAATACGATAATGTCAAGGGATTAAATTAATTAGTTTCTTTATATTCAAAGTCTTATCTAATAACTAGAAGTAGGTATCCTACTTTCTTCCGCAACACTTTGCGGCGTCGAGTTGTCATGACTGGTATCATCAGTTGTGGCAACGACTTAACCTGCGCTGAAAAACGCAAATTTGCCATAAAATTATTAAGCAAAGCAATTGTTTTGCTTACACATTTGCTTGTTAATCTTTTATAATTTCATCATAACTTTTTAAGATTATATATAAACTTTTTTCATCTTTATATTTTAAATTGGTTTTTATTTTTTCATTTAATAGATTATAATCTTTATTAAGTATTAAAGTTTTACTATAAACATCATTATTAATGTGAGGATTATTATTTAAAAAATCTTCTAAAGTTTCTATTTTTTTATTTATAATTTCTTTTTTCTTTTTACTTCCACCATTACTTCCACTTTTAATTCTTGATTTAGTTAAGTCAAAACTTTTCTTAAATAGTTTAAAATATGTATCTATTGGTGGAGTTAAATCAACAGGTATTTCATCATCAAACATATAAGCACATATTGATTTTATAAATTTACCAGATAACTTTTCATCTTTAATTGTTTTAATTATATTTGCATATGCTATTTTAAAAGTAAAATGTTTCATACTTCTATTTAAATAATATGGAACTTTTCCTTGTTTTTCTAAAGTTGTTGCTTCTTTTAATGTTGGAAAAATTATTTCAAATAAACAATTTTCTGTATCATTTTTACTAGCCTCATCTTCTAAATCATATAAAGCATAATTACATATTCTTTTAATAAATCTACCTATCTCTTCATCTTTTAATCCATTAAATGTTTCATAATATAAATCATAAAATGTGAATTGATCCATTCTTCTCCCCTCCTTTCATTA
Organism: Bacilli bacterium; assembly: GCA_017409905.1. Taxonomy (GTDB): domain Bacteria; phylum Bacillota_I; class Bacilli_A; order ML615J-28; family CAG-313; genus UBA1231. The sequence goes on along the minus strand of JAFQRV010000031.1, from coordinate 3,865 downwards.
ATTTTTAAATTGATTCTTATAAATTAGTTAAATCATTTTTTATCACTCTCCTTTTAATTAGTCCACAATTTTTTGAGAAAACAAAATATAGCCCCTCAATATATATGGAAAAGTTTTTGTGTTTTGTAGGGGTGTTTTTGAAAATATTTTTAAAAATTTTAAAATGTTCCCTCAATATATATGGAAAGTTATAATCAAAAACTTAGACGTTTTTATAAAAAAAGTTAAAAATTTTTTCTAAATTAAAAATAACCCCTCACTATATATGGAAAGAAACTCGTGTTTTGTACGGGTGTTTTTGAAAATTATTTTAAAAAATAAAAATATCCCCTCACTATATATGGAAAGTTAGGAGTCAAAAGTTAAACGTTTTTTAGAAAAAAATTAAAAATATTTTTTAAAATAAAAAAACTTCCCACACTATATATGGAAAGCCTTAGTTAAAAAGTTTAACGTTCTTATCAAATTGTCGAACGAAATTTGGGGAATTTTTTATATTTGGACAAAACAATTGTTGCACATTTGATAAAAGGAGTTAACAAAAAGTTAACTCCTTTTATAATTTTTATAACCGGATAAGAAGCGAAATCTGGGTATCCCAGTTGTCGCAAGAAGTCGAAAAAGCAATTTGTTGCTTTTTCCTTATCCTGCCTCAAATGTGCAACAATTTACAACATATATTCGGCTTGTTTGATAACTGTTTGAATTGCTTCTTCAGTGTATTCCGGTGGATAATTATATTTTCTTAATAGACGTTTTATTTCTTTTCTCATCTTGGCTTGAGTAGATTTTTTCTTTGACCAATCGGTAGTTGCATACTCTTCAACAACTTCTTTTAATTCATGTGCAATACATTTTAACGTTTCATCTGTTAATAATTCGTAAGCACTTTTGTTACCAGCTAATGCATCATAGAATGCTCTTTCTCTTCCAGTTAATCCTAATTCATTAGCAGCATCTTCATCTGAAACTACTTCTTGTGCAAAGTCAATAATTTTTACAATAGTATCAGTTGTATCAAAATCACCTTCACGATTATGATATTTTTCTAATATCTTTCTTAAGCGTTCGCTATATTGTTGTGCCTTATATAAATTTGTTTTTCTACTTTCTGCAATTACTTGTCTCAATAAATTTTCAATTATCTTTAAGAAGACATGAGGAGGATTACTCTTCTTCAATTCTTCTATTTTTTCTGGCCTTAATAAATCTATTAATGCTGTTTGATCAGTTGCTCCAACTTGAGTAAGAACTTTAACTTCATCACCTTTAATAGCATCGGCAACCAATTTTTCAATTTCTTCATTGATGTCACCTATGCCAACTGGACCAGTTCCAATTTCTAATTTTAAAATATAATTTCTTACAGATAAATAGTATTGCACAAGTAGATGTTGTTCTTTATCAAGAATACCAGCAGACACTGTATATGCATGTTTTAAATCTATAGTTAATTTCAAAAATTCTTTTTTACGTTTATTATTTTCTAAAACAAATGCAGCACCAGTTTGAATAACGTTAAATCTTTCTTTAGCAGATTTTGAACTAAATTTATTAATGTCAATTTTATAAAACCATTCATTTAGAATTGATAGTTTTTCTTTTAAAATAGTTAACGCTACATCTTGAATATCTTTCAAGTTAAATTCTTTATCACGAGCAGTGTACATATCTAATGCTTCTTCTAATGCTGTTGCAAGTCCAATATAATCAACTACTAATCCAGATTCTTTTCCTGGATAAACTCTATTTACTCTTGCAATAGCTTGCATTAAATTATGAGTCTTCATCTTCTTAAAGATATACATTACATCTAGATCTGGAACATCAAAACCAGTAAGCCACATATCAACAACAATGGCAATTTTAATCTTACTATTTTCAGATTTAAACTCATTAGCATCTTTTTGTCTATCTGTTTTATTTCTAAATAGTTCTCTAATTTCTTGTGAATTTTTGTTACTTTCTGTTACAACAGCTACCATCATATCTTCATATCTAGGTCTGATTGCCAGAATTTTATTATATAATTTTGCCGCAGCAACTCTTGTCGGCATTACTATCATTGCTTTTCCATTCAAGAAATCTTTTCTTTGTTCATAGTGTTCAACAATATCTTCAGCCAACATTTTAAGTAAATCATCATCTTCAAGAATAACTTTAATACTACTCATTCTCTTCTTTGATTCTTCTATTATAGTTTCATTAACTCCTTTATTTTCTAATTCACTATAATAATCATCAATTCTTCTTAATAAACTTTGATCTGTCCAAACTTTAGCAAGTCTTCCTTCATAGAATATTCTTACAGTTGCACCATCAATAACTGCTTGTGTCATATCATAAGTATCAATAATTTCACCATAAATGTCAGTAGTGGACTTATCAGCAGTTGTTACTGGTGTTCCAGTAAATCCAATAAATGTTGCATTTGGAAGAGAATCTCTAATATATTTTTCAGTACCATATTTAGAAATTAGTTCTAATTCATTAGTATCTTCATTTTCTTGATAACTTATTCTTTCGTAAACTCCATAATGACCACGATGAGCTTCATCTGCCATTACAATTATATTAGTTCTTTCATTAACTTGGATTTCATCTTTATCAAACTTTTGGATAGTTGAGAATATTACTCCACCTTGTTTAATAGTTTTCAACTTTTCTAATAAATCTTTTCTTGAAGTAACTCTAACTGGAGTACATCTTAAATATTCACTAGCACTTGAAAATGTATTATATAATTGATCATCTAAATCATTTCTATCAGTTAAAACAATAATAGTTGGATTTTGTAATGCTTGATTTGTAATTAAACGATGAGCCAACATTACCATTGAAAAACTTTTTCCACTTCCTTGAGTATGCCAAAGTAATCCGGCTTTACCATCACCATTAGGTTTCATAGCAAGTTTTACTCTTTCAACTGATTTATACACTCCAAAATATTGATGGTATTGAGTCATAATCTTAATATTTTTATTTTTATCTTTATTGATAAAGAATATATTATGTTTAATAACATCAAGTAATCTCTCTGGTGTTAATAATCCATCAACTAATACATTCAATTTAAATGCATAATTATCTTTGTAACCTAATTCACCATTAACACTTTTCCACTCATTATATCTATCAATTTTAGATGTTAAAACACCTACTTTAGAATTAACACCATCACTAATAATATTAAACGTATTATAATTAAATAATGTTGGAATATCATATCTATATCCTCCACTTTCAGTATTACCACCTAATTGGTCAAAAGCATCTTCTAATAGTTTATCTTCAAATCCTTGAAAAGATTTTAATTCCATAACTACTAAAGGTAAACCATTAATAAATATAATTACATCTGGAATACGAGTACTTCTATTAGAAAATTCTTTAAATTTAATTTGATTTCCTACTTCAAATGCATTATTTTCAATATTATTAAAATCAACTAATTTTATTAGTGGATTAACTTCACTTTCATAATCTTCTATAGTTATACCATTTATTAAATATTGATGAAATATCTTATTTCTTTCAAATAATGATGGATGATCAATATTTTTGATAGTTCTAATGGCTTCTTCTAATATTTTATTTTTTACACCTTTATTAATAATTGTTAGACGTTCTAATAAAAGTTCTTCATTAATAAAATCACTTAATTGTCTTTCAATTACCCAATTATTAGTATCATCAATATATGAATATCCTTTGTCTATTAATAATTCTATTATTGCTTTTTCTATATCACTTTCATAAAACATATTGACCACCATGTTTCCTTTTTCTAAAATTATACCATATATTCATAAAAAATTCAATTTTTCAACATATTTTGAGAAAACTTTATGTTACTTTATTAACA
>JAFQRV010000030.1 GCA_017409905.1 Bacilli bacterium | reverse complement strand
TGATATGATGTCCCCAGAGTAGACACGAAAAATAATTAATGTCTACAAAGGGGACTTTTTATATGGGAAGAAAAGCAAAGTTTAGTAAAGAAATAAAAATAAAGGCATGTGAAAAATACAGAAAAGGTAAAGGATCATTTAAGTCTATTTCTGAAGAAATTGGTTGTGGTAAAGCAGTTTTTTATAAATGGTATCATGATTATGTAAATCATGGTGAATCTGTTTTCGATGAAAAAACCAGAAACAATTCTTACACTGCTGAATTCAAATTAGAAGTAATAAATGAAATCAAGAAAACAAGTATAATCGCTGCATCCTCAAAATTTGGAATAAGTCGAGAAGTAGTCAGAAAATGGTTTTTAAGTTATAATAATGGTGAAACAATAAAGGACTATAGTCCTTGCAGCGAGGTTTATACCATGAAAGCTAGAAAAACCACATTCGAAGAAAGAATAGATATAGTTAAATATGTTTTAGAAAACGATAATGATTATAAAGGAGCAGCAGATACTTACTCAGTACCATATGCTTCTGTTTATCAATGGGTTCATAAATATCTTCAATATGGAGAAGAATCTCTTAGAGATTCTCGCGGTCGACCTAAAAAAGATGGTTTTAAAAGGGAACTTACCGAATTAGAAAAGAAAGATATAGAAATCGAAAGATTAAAAAGAGAACTTGAAAGACATAAAAGAGCTGAAGAAATTCTAAAAAAAAACTTAGAAATCCGAAGACAAATGATGAAAAATTCTCGCAAGTAAGACAATTAGATATCTATAGTACTATAGATTATTTTTATAATGAAAAGAACTATAACATCACTGAAATATGTGATGTTTTAAACGTTAATAGAAGTTCTTATTATAAGTGGAAAACATCAATCAAATCAAACAAACAGTTAACAGATGAAAAAATAGCTGCTTTAATACTTGAATACAGAGCTGAACCATTTGGTGATACTTTGGGATATAGAAGAATGACTGACAGGATAAACAAGTTCAATCATACTAATTATTCATACAAACACATTAGAAGAATCATGAAGATATTAAATGTTAAATCTAGAATTCGACAAAAGAAGTGCAACAGAATCAAAATCAAACCAGAACAAACAGGAGAAAACATACTAAATAGAGATTTCAATGCTTTATATCCAAATGAAAAGTGGTTAACTGATACTACAGAATTTAAAATATCAGGAGAAAAAACTAAATTATACTTATCAGCAATATTAGATCTATATAGTAAAGAAATAATTGCTTACAAAATTAGTACATCCAATAACAACAAACTAGTTTTCGAAACATTTGATATAGCAATGAAAAGATTCCCTAATGCAAAACCTATTTTTCATAGTGATAGGGGGTTCCAATACACATCAAAAGTATTCAAACTAAAACTAGATGAAGCAGGAATGGTCCAATCTATGTCTAGAGTTGGTAAATGTATAGACAACGGACCAATGGAAGCTTTTTGGGGAACATTAAAATCTGAGATGTTTTATGGGATTAAATTTGATGATTTAGAAACTTTAAAAGCTAAAATAGAAGAATATATACATTATTACAATCATGATAGATTACAAGGCAAATTAAAAGGAATGACTCCTATTGAATATAGAAATCATTCCTATAATGCTATTTATTTTTAATTTTTTATTTGTCTACTTGACAAACATCAGTTCA
>JAFQRV010000029.1 GCA_017409905.1 Bacilli bacterium | reverse complement strand
TAATGTAATGCATCCTATGGGATGGGATGCTTTTGGTCTACCTGCTGAACAATACGCTATATCTACAGGCAATGATCCAAGAGATTTTACAAAGCAAAATATTAATACTTTTAAAACTCAATTGAAGATGTTGGGTTTGTCATACGATTGGGATAGAGAGATTGCAACATGTGATGAAGAATATTATCACTGGACACAATGGATTTTTATTCAATTATATAAAAAAGGATTGGCAGAACTTAAGAATATCGAAGTAAATTGGTGTGAAGAATTAGGTACTGTACTTGCGAATGAAGAAGTATTAAATGTAAATGGTAAAATGGTTAGCGAACGTGGAGAATTTCCTGTTATTAAAAAGCCTATGAAACAATGGGTTTTAAAAATTACAGCTTATGCTGAACGTTTGCTTGAAGACTTAGATTTATTAGATTGGCCTGATTACATTAAAGATATGCAAAGAAATTGGATTGGAAAATCCACAGGAGCTCTAATTGATTTTAGTATAAGTGGTTCAAATGAAAAATTCACTGTTTTTACGACTAGATGCGATACTTTATTTGGTGCTACATATTGTGTATTAGCTCCTGAACATGAATTAGTTTCAAAAATTACAACTGATGAGCAAAGAGAAGTTGTTGAACAATATGTTGCTTTCGCAAAAAGTAAGAGTGATTTAGATAGAACAGAATTAAATAAAGAAAAAACAGGTGTATTTACTGGTGCTTATGCTGTCAATCCTGCAAATAATCAATTGATTCCAATTTGGATAGCTGACTATGTATTATCTAGTTATGGAACAGGTGCTATTATGGCAGTTCCAGCACATGATGATAGAGATTATGAATTCGCAAAAAAATTTAATTTACCTATAATTCAAGTATTAGAAAGTGATGATCCAACATTTGATTTAGAAAAGAGTGCCTGGACTAAAGATGGCAATCATATTAATTCTAGTTTCTTAGATGGATTAAATAAAGAAGATGCAATTAAAAAGATGATAGAATTCTTATCAGAAAAAGAAATTGGTAAAGAATCTGTTAATTATCGTTTAAGAGATTGGATTTTCTCAAGACAAAGATTTTGGGGTGAACCTTTCCCAATTATCCATTGGGAAGATGGTACTATCTCAATATTAAAAGATGAAGAATTACCTCTAACATTACCTAAAATGAAGAATATTAAGTTAAGTGGTACTGGAGAAAGTCCACTTGCTAATGCTCACGAATGGTTAGAAGTAGTTAGAGAAGATGGTGTAAAAGGTCGTAGAGAAACAAATACTATGCCTCAATGGGCAGGTAGTTGTTGGTATTATATTGGTTATTTACTAAAAGAAGATGGTAAGATTTTACCTTTAAGCGATCCAAAAGTTCAAGAAAAAGTAAATTATTGGCTACCTGTTGATTTATATATTGGTGGAACAGAACACGCTGTATTACACTTATTATATTCTAGATTCTGGCATAAGGTATTATATGACTGTGGTGTTGTAAAAACAAAAGAACCATTCCAAAAATTATTTAATCAAGGTATGATTTTGGGTGAAGATGGTGTAAAAATGTCTAAATCTAAAGGTAATGTTATTAATCCTGATTATATTGTTGAAAATTGGGGTGCAGATACATTAAGACTATATGAAATGTTTATGGGACCACTTGAAGCCATGAAACCTTGGTCAATGCAAGGTGTTGATGGTGCTAGAAGATTTTTAGATAGAGTATGGCGTTTATATACTGAAGTTGCAGAAATTAAAGAATCTGAATCTTCAAATTTAGAAAAAGTATACCATCAAACAGTTAAAAAAGTAACAGAAGATTATGCTGAATTAAGATTTAACACTGCAATTGCACAAATGATGATCTTTATTAATGAAGCTTATAAAGAAAAACAAATTCCTAGAACCTACTTAAATGGTTTCTTACAATTATTAAATCCAATTGCACCACATATTACAGAAGAACTTTGGACTACTGTAATGGGACACAAAGATTTAATAGTTTATGAAAAATGGCCAGAATATGATTTAGAAAAAACACTAAATAATGTTACTACTGTTGTTGTACAAATCAACGGTAAAATTCGTGATAAATTAGAAGTTGCTGTTGATACTTCTAAAGATGAATTAGAAGTAAAAGCTTGTGAATTACCGCGTATTAAAGAGCTATTAAATGGATTAACAATTAGAAAAGTAATTGTTGTACCTAATAAATTAGTTAATATTGTTGCAAATTAAGAGGAAACGATGTTTCCTCTTTTTTTCGAAAACTATTATTCTTTACATGTAGTTTTTTAATTGTTAAAATAATAATGGTGATTTTATGATGTATTCTATAATTATGGGTTTAGTTTTTGGAATACTAACTTATTTTTGTACTAATTTATATTTAAAAGAAAAGAATATATTTATTATAAAGATAAAGAGATTTACTATATTGATTATAGTGATGATTGGTATATTTATGATAAATTATATGGTTAATGGATTATCTTTGATTAGTTTTATGTATTGTACAATTAGTAGTTTTTTAGTTATAATTTTTGTAGTAGATTGTATAAAAATGATAATACCAGATACATTAAATATAGGAATTTTTCTTTTAACAATTATTCTAATTTTAGTATTTAAAAAGCCATTGTATATATCAAAAATTGATTTAATAATCTTTTTGGTTTTAAATACATTAATTACTATTATTGTTTTGGGAGCGTTCTTATGCGTCAAAATAGAAGTATTGGGTTTTGGCGATATTAAATTATTTTTCTCAATTGGAATATTATTGGGATGTTTTAAATTTTTAGTAGCTTTATTTATTGCAAGTTTTGTTGCAGTAATAGTCGAGTGTTTAATTTTCCGATTTAAAAGAAAGATGATACCATTTGGACCATATTTAGTAGTGGGGTTTATTATAGTAATTATTTTTGAAAAATACATTAATTTTCATCAATTATTCATTTTATTTTTAACTTATTTTTAATTTAATGTTGTATAATATTAATGTGAGGTATTTTTTATGAAACTTATTAAGAAATTATTATTATTTACTATGATTTTATTTATTGGGATTAGTTCAACATCCTGTTCAATATTCAGTGATAAAGAATCATCAGAGGAAAATTGTAAAGATACTCAAACAATTATCTCTAATACAACTCAAACTATTACATTAAAACAATCAGAAATAGAACATATTCCTTCAACAGTTGAAGAAGCAGTAGCATTGGTCTATGATTCAGTAGTTGTTATTAATGCTAGTTCAATTAGTGGATCTGGTAGTGGTAGTGGTGTTATGATTGCTGAAAGTGATGAGTATACTTACATTATAACTTGTCATCATGTTATATCAGGTGCAAACAATTTTGAGGTTATTCTAAGCAATAATAGAAGTTATGAGGGAATACTAATTGGAGGAGATAGTCAAACAGATATAGCTGTGATCGCTATTAAAGAAACAGGATTATCATTGGCTACTTTTATTGATGACTCTCATGATGTTTCGTTAGCTTCTACCGTTATAGCTATAGGAAATCCTTTAGGAACATTAGGTGGTAGTGTAACAGTTGGTGTTGTAAGTAGTACAAATCGTTTAATTGAAATGAGTGACGGTACTAGTAAAGATTTAATTCAAACTGATGCAGCTATTAACTCGGGTAATAGTGGAGGCGGATTATTTAATATTAATGGACAATTAATTGGAATTGTAAATGCTAAGTATTCCGCAACAGGTGTTGAAGGCCTAGGGTTTGCTATTCCTGCTAATACAGCAAAATCAATTGCTAAAGGTTTGATGGAAAAAGGTTATGTTGAAGGTAGATATAATTTAGGTGTTACTTTTTCTGATGGATATTATCGAACTGGAGGTTTCTTCGGTACAACATATAAAGTTGTGTATGTTAGTGCAATAGATAAAAATGGCAGTTGTTATGGTTTATTGGAACTAGAAGATATTTTAATTGGTGTTAAAGTAGATTATAAAGATTCTGGCAAAGAAGATGATTCTCTTACTTCTTTTAGTGAAGCACAAGATGTTATTAATTTCTTTAACAATTTAGAACTTACTATAGGAGATACAATTACTTATACTATTAGAAGAGGTTCAATTAACTCCAACTCAATGGATGTAAAGGTAGATGTATTACAATATATTTATACTAGTTAGTAAATTAAAAAGTAGATTTTTAAATCTACTTTTTCTTTTTAAAATATTAGATAAATAATTATAAATATGTTATAATTTAAAAGAGTATAGGAGGTACTAATATGGCTTTTATGGCATTTAATCATAGTGTAAATGTAGTTGGATTTAATAAAAATGATGTTAATTATTGTATGACTTGTGCTTGGGCTATGCAAGTTGACTATGACAAAGTGGTTATGTTACTAGGTGAACAAAGTGTAACAGGTTCTAAAATTATGCCTGGAGATATTATTGGTGTTAGTGCTTTAAGCAAATATCAAAGAGAAATTGCATTAAAAATAGGTGACCAACATTCTGATGAAGTAAATAAATTAGAAGGTATTCAATATCAAGAGTCTGAAGGTGCAATTTTTATTATGAATGCATCTAGACTAATGAAAGTTAGAGTAATTGAAATTCTTCACTTAAAGGGTATAGAAAGTGATAATTTAATCTATGGTAAGATAGTAGAAAAAATGGAAACTGTTTTCCCATTTTTAAATATGTGTGATGTTTAAAATGAAAAAGATATTATTTAATTTATTAATTTTATGTAGTTTATTGATTTTTACAAGTTGTAAAGGAGAAAAAGATATGAAAGTAGTAATTGAATTACAAGATGGTAGAGAAATAAGAATAGAGTTATATGAAGATATAGCTCCAATTACAGTTAAACATTTTTTAAAGTTAGTAGATCAAAATTATTATGAAAATGTAGTTTTTCATCGCGTAATTGCTAATTTTATGATTCAAGCAGGTGGCTATGCAATTAAGGATGGTACTTTAGTTGAAACTGCTAATGCTGATTCTATAAAAGGAGAATTTTCTTCAAATGGAGTAAAGAATGACTTAAAACATACTCCTGGAGTAATTAGTATGGCAAGAACTAATGTTAATGATAGTGCTAGTAGCCAATTCTTTATTTGTTCTGCTGAATCTCCACATTTAGATGGAAAATATGCAGCATTTGGCAAAGTCATTGACGAAGAAAGTTTGAATGTTGTACTAAGTATTAGTTTCGTTGAAACTAGTAATTTCTATGGTATCCTACCAAATTTCCCAGTAGAACCAGTTGTTATTAAAACTATTAAGAGAATGTAATATGAATAATTTTGAATTTGTTTCTCCTACAAAAATATATTTTGGGAAAGATGTTGATTTAAAAGTAGGAAGTTGTATTAGAGAAAAAGGTTATCATAAAGTTTTATTGCATTATGGAAAATCATCAATATTTAAAACAGGATTATATGAGCGTATTACAAATTCTTTAAAAGAAAATGATATTGAATTTATTGAATTAGGTGGTGTAGAGGCTAATCCTAAAATTGATTTAGTCCGTGAAGGTGTTAAAATTGTAAAAGAAGAAGGAATTGACTTAATTTTAGCAGTTGGTGGTGGTAGTGTAATCGATTCCGCGAAGCTAATAGGAGTAGCCTCAACTACAGAATTTGATCCATGGTTATACTCTATGCATGAAGTAGAAGTAACAAGTACAATTGATTTGATGGTAGTATTAACTATTTCTGCTGCAGGAAGTGAATTAAGTAATTCATGTGTTATTAGTAATCCGGAATTTATTTTAAAAAGGGGATTTAATAGTGATTTAATTAGACCAAAATATGCTTTCTTAAATCCAGAGTTAACTTATTCTGTATCATATCATCAAACGGGATGTGGAATAGTTGACATTTTAATGCATACTCTTGAAAGATATTTAGTATTAGAAGAAGATGCACATTTAACTTTTAGTATTGCTGAAGGTTTAATGAAAACAGTATTAAATGAAGGGTTGAGGGTTATAGAAAACCCTAATGATTATGTTGCAAGAGCTAATTTAATGTTAGCAAGTAGTTTATCTCATAATGGATTAACAGGTCTTGGTGTAAAAATGTTTTTCACTGTTCATAAGTTAGAACATGAACTAAGTGGATTTTATGACGAAGTTCCTCATGGCGCAGGTTTATCAATTTTGTTTCCTGCATGGGCTAGATTTATAGTGAAAAAGAATCCAAAGAAACTTGCTAAATTTGCGAGAATGGTAATGAATGTTAAAGATTCTAATGATGACTATTTAGATGCTTTAGAAGGAATTAATAGATTAGAAAGATATTTTAAGAAAATTGGAATGCCAATTCGAATGGTAGATTTAGGTTTGACAAACGTTAAATTTGAAGAAATGGCAGATTCTGCAACGAATTTTGGTAAAAATTTTGTTTTAGGAATTGAAAATTTAAATAAATATGATATAATTAATATATACAAAGAATCTTATGAATAAAAGAAAGGGAACAAATATGAAAAGAATTGCTTTGTTTTTGTTGATGATTGTTGGATTCTCATTCTCATTAATTGGATGTGATATGGGTTCAACAGGAGGTAATCAAGATGATACTGAAACATATAAAGTGTCATTCTATGATGGAAAAAAATTAATAGAAGAAATTGAAATTGAACCAGGAAAGGAAATTCAATTCCCAGAAGCTCCTGAAAAAGAAGGAAAGTATTTTGATCATTGGAGTTGTGATGGAAAGGAATTTAGTTTGACTCTTATGCCAAAAAAAGATCTAGTATTAACAGCTGAATATAAAGATGGTTACACATATAAATTTGTAGATTATGATGGAACAATAATTGCTTCTGGTGCTGGAGAAGCTAATTCAGAAGTTCCAGTTCCTGCTAATCCAGTAAGAGAAGATGAAGATGGTGTTGCGTATACTTTTACTGGATGGGATAAAGAAGTTACTCCATTAACAGAGAATGTTGTTTATACAGCAACTTATTCATCAGAAAAAGTTAATTATTTAACTTATGTTGTTAATGGTGGGAACTTTAAGTATTATAGTTATGATGATGTAGTTAAAGAATTATTATATGATTATAACAAATGTTATAAAACTTCTTATACTGCTGCCACTATGCCAACTGGAGCATGGGAATTAATTAATTTCCATAGTTTCTATTTTAATGGTGAAAATTCAACTAAATGGCAATGGTTATTAGCATATTTAGGTGAAGTAGGATCAGGACAAAACCGTGCAGCTTGTAAAGCTTTAGCAAATTCTAATTCTGTTGCTAATTTTGAAAGTAAAAATGAAAATTATAAATATTCTGTATCTTACGAATTAAGAGCATTTATTAAAGGCGAAAAGATTACTTCAAATGGTAGCTATCCTACTGCTGATTATGGATTATATGATTTACAAAATGGTTTTTGGGATATTTATCAAGAAGTTGTAGAAAAAGAATTAGTAAAGAAAGTTACTTCAACTGGAAAAATGTTCTTACCAAAACTTTATAAAATGAATTATGAATTCGTTGGTTGGTACGATAATCCTGAATTTGATGGAAATCCAATTACTAGTTTATCAGTAGACAAAGATATTACAGTTTATGCAAAATTTAAACCATTAGATCCTGTTACTGAAATTGTAATTGAAAATAAAGTTGAAGAATTAGTTAAATTTGGAACTCATGTTTTAAAATGGCAAGTTAATCCAACAGAAGTTAAAAATAAACAATTACGTTTTAAATCTTCAGATACAAAGGTTTTAACTGTATCAGCAAGTGGTGTTTTAACTGCTATTGCTGAAGGTACTGCTACAATTACAGTTACATCTGTTTTGACACCTTCTGTATTTGAAACATTCGAAGTAGAAGTATATTCTCCTGATCATTTTGCATTCTCTTATGAAACAGAATCTTATACAACTGTTGGTAATAATATTACATTAAATGCTGAATTTATTCATCGTGATGGCTCATATGGAACAATAAGTTGGAAATCATTAAATGAAAATATCGCAACTGTAAATAATGGTGTTGTTACTGCCGTTTCAGAGGGTGTAGCTACAATCAGAGCTATAGCAAATGATGATGAAAGTAAATATCAAGATTTTGTAGTTACAGTTATAAGTGATTCTGCTTCAGCTGCTTTACAACAAGTTATTGCCTCACATAATAGTAATGTATTTATTGAGTATGAATTAGGTATAGGTGCTGGTACACCAAGTTATTATATGGATATTATTGGTAGCGTTAGTCAAATTATGTATAATGAAGAATTTGTAACAAATGACAAATATTATGCTACACAACAAGCTAATAACAAAAACCATGGTGGATTAATTGAATCTCACGAATTTGTAACTGTTCACTATACAGGAAATATGAGTGCTACAGCTGATGGTGCTGCAAATGCTAGCTATTTCGCAAATGAAACAAGTACATCTATTCACTATACAACTGGTAATGATGGTATTTATTATGTTTTAGATGAAAAATATGTAGGTTTCCATGCTGGTGATGGTACATCAGTTACATTTAGATGGAACCCAACAGGTGTTAAGGTGGCCGCTGATGATCCAGTTAAACCTGTTTGGGATATTTCAGAAAATTCTAAATTTATGATTAACGGTAAAGAAACTACTATTTCTGTTCCTACAGGATCAACTGCAGCAACTCAAAAAGTTACTGATAAACGTTGGATTAATGATATGGGTCTTGCTTATAAAGTTGTTGATGGTGAATATTATATGGGTACAACTTGGTGGTGTTATACACAAGTATCTGAAGGTAGAATTTGTAATAAAGGTGGAAATAACAATTCAATTGGTATTGAATCATGCGTTAATAAAGGTTCTGACTTATGGTATACTTGGAATAAGACAGCTAAATTAGTAGCTGACATTATGATTAGAAATAATTTAGATATTACAAGAGTTGTTGGTCACCATTTCTATTCAGCAAAAGATTGTCCACAACCAATGTTAGAAAACGACTTAGAATTATGGTATGAATTCTTAGAAATGGTTGAAGGAGAATATGCTTTAATGACAACATTCAAAGATTATACTTTTGAATTTGAAGTTGTAAGTGGTGAAGGAACTGTTACTAATTTAGGACGTGTAAGACAACCATTATATTCTGAAATTTTAACTTATAAAGTTAAAGTTACAGATGCAGCTGGCAATGTTGAAGAAATTACTTTAGCTTCAGCTGTTGAAGGTAAATATAATAAATAAAAAAATGAGAGCTTAGAAATAAGCTCTCTTATTTTTTTAAAAAAATTCGTTTGATTAGTTCTTTGTCAGGAACATTTAATTCATCCATTTTATTGATTTCAGGAGTCACATCATAATCTATTAGTATTGATTCATAATCTATATTTCCATTATCAATTGTTAGAATACCGAATTTGGCTTTACCAATATTTAAATTTGTACATCCTAATGTTCCGACATTAATAAATGTTTTATCTCCTTTGTAAATATATCCATTATGATCGTGTCCAAATATAATAATATCAGCATCAATATATTCAAAAATTTTACTAATTTTTTCTGGTGTACGATCATTTTCTATAGTTGTAAACTTATTATTTGTTCTGGCATAATGGGTAAGAACAATTTTCTTTCCTTCTATTGTAAAAGTCTTTTCATATTCAAGATTGCGTATGAAAGAGTCATGTTTTTTATTCATAGTATTTCTTACCCAATCGTGAAATTCTCCTTCTAATGCAGCTAAAGGATTATGAAAACCATCAGTGTAATATCTTTCATGATTACCTTTTACGGTAAAAAAGTTATCCCATTTAGTAACTAGGTCAAGTACTTCATTATGACTTGGTCCTATACCTATTAAGTCGCCTGCTGAAAAAATATAATCTGGTTTAAGTTTTTTAATCATTTTATCAATTATTTTAATGCTTTCATAGTTGCCATGAGCATCAGTAAATATTAATATTCTTTTCATATTATTTAGTCTCCAGTATTGGCGTGCTCAGAGGGAGTCGAACCCCCACCGCAAGAATCGGAATCTTGTATTGTATCCATTCAACTATGAGCACACAACAAATTAATTATAACACAGACAATAAACTTTTACAAAATTATTACTAAAAAATCTTTAGAGAATTTTATTTGTATTTTTTTGTATGATATGGTATAATAAATAAAAGAAAAGAGACAAAATATTATGAGTAATTTAAAAATAAATATAGAAAAAGTTAAGGAAAGTTTAAAAGAATATCCTGATGTAAAGATTGTTGCTGCAACTAAATATGTCGAAGCAAACGTTGCAAAGGAATTAGTTGAACTAGGTATTAATAATTTAGGAGAAAATAGAACAGATGCTTTCTTAGAAAAATATGAAGCTTTAAAAGATTTAGATATAGTATGGCATTTTTTTGGTGTTTTACAAGCTAGAAAGGTTCGATCAGTTATTGATAAGATTGATTATTTACATTCACTTGATAGTATTTCACTCGCAAGTGAAATAAATAAGAGAAGAAAAACACCATTAAAGTGTTTTGTTCAAGTCAATGTTTCTAATGATCCAAATAAATCTGGTATCGATGAATCAAAAGTTGCAAGTTTCATTAAGTCGTTAGGTAAATATCCTAATATTGAAGTTGTGGGTCTTATGACAATCACAAAACTTACTTTTTATGAAGAGTTATTAGCAGGATATTTTAAAACTATGAAACAATTACAAAAAGAAGTGCAAGAATTAAATTTACCATATGCACCATGTACTGAATTATCTATGGGAATGAGTAATGATTATTTAATAGCCGTAGAAAATGGTTCAACAATGGTAAGACTTGGTAGAATATTATTTAATTAGGAGGAGTTATGGCAAAGAAAACAAATATTGAACGTAGTCCATTAACATCTTTTCAATTATTAGAAAGAGTAATAGTTAGTTCATTTGATCAACTTTTAGATTTAGCTAGTCTTTTAAAAAATGGAAAACCTCTATTATTAAGTTTTGAAATGGTTGAAGTAGAAGTTGCTAATAAAATGATTGGTTTTCTTTCAGGGGTAGTTTATGCACTAGAAGGAAAAACTTTCTTTACAGATGATAAAACTATTTTATTTGCTTCAAAGAAGAATTTTGAAGATGGAAGTTTAAATCAATTTATCAAAGAACGTAAATAATGATGGGAGATTATTATGAAAAATTATAAAGATACATTATTAATGATGCAAACTGAATTTCCAATGAGAGGGGATTTAGGTAAGAAAGAACCAGATATTCAAAAGTTTTGGTATGATAATAATATTTATGAAAAAGCATTAGAACAAAATAAAGGTAATAAAGAGTTTTATTTACATGATGGCCCCCCATATGCAAATGGTAAGATCCATGTAGGACATGCTTTAAATAAAACTTTAAAAGACTTTATTATTCGTTATATGACTATGTGTGGTTTTTATTCACCATTTCAACCTGGATGGGATACACACGGACTTCCAATTGAAAATGCATTAACTAAAGATAAAAAAGTTAATCGTAAAGAAATGGCAGTTAGTGAATTTAGAAAATTATGTGAACAATATGCAAGAGAACAAGTTGAAATTCAAAAAGTAGGTTTCAAACGTTTAGGTGTATTTGCGGATTGGGAAAATCCATATTTAACTTTAAATAAGAGTTTTGAAGCAGAACAAATTCGCGTTTTTGCTAAAATGGCAGCTAAGGGTTTAATTTATAAAGGTTTAAAACCTGTATATTGGTCTCCATCTAGTGAAACTGCATTAGCTGAGGCTGAAATTGAATATTATGATGTAGAAAGTCATGCTATTTTTGTTGGATTCCCTGTAAAAGATGGAAAAGGAATTATTGAAGAAAATGCTAAACTAGTTATTTGGACAACTACTCCTTGGACAATTCCTGCAAACTTAGCTGTTTGTGCTGGTCCAAAGTTTGAATATGTATTAGTAGCTTTAAATAATGATAAGTATGTTATCGCAAAAGAATTATTAAAGAACTTCTTAGAAGTTTTAGGAAATCCTGAACATAGTATTATTTCTTCATTTACTGGTGAAGAAATTGAAGGCGTAACATATACACATCCTATTTATGGTAGAATCTCTCCAGTAATTTTAGGTGATCATGTTACTTTAGATGCTGGTACTGGTTTAGTTTCACCAACTCGCCCAAATGTGCATAGAAATCTCGTTCGATTTGACGCAATTCGTCTTGACTCTTATCGGGAAAGGCACGATTGAGAT
>JAFQRV010000028.1 GCA_017409905.1 Bacilli bacterium | reverse complement strand
TAGAACAGTTATTGATAGATTAATAGTAAAAAAAGAAAATGTAAAAGTAATCATATATACAAATCAACAAACTAATAAAATAAGAGAATCTGATTTAATAATGTTTAATAAACAATATGGTTTATTAGAAATAATTAATACTAATAAAGTACACGATAGATATATCATTATAGATAAAGATAAATTATATCATTTAGGTCATTCTATTAAAGATATTGGAAAAAAGATTAGTATGATTAGTGAAAGCGATAAAAATTTAATTAATGAATTGTTAAGAGAAATATAGGTTTTTTATTAATTTGATTAAATTTTAGAAAAGATGTTGTTTTTTTTAATATTCGTATATAATAAGATAGCTTTTTTATAAAAATTTTCGAAAATAGAAATATGTGTATTTTTAATTTATTTGTGTTATAATGGAGTTGCTGGAATATTTCGAAATTTCAGTAGATAAATAAATTATTTGTTTGTCTAAATATGTAAAATATGGTATAATAAGAATACAATTAGATAGGGGAGGAAAAGAAATGCCAGAATTACCAGAAGTTGAAACAGTTAAAAGAATTTTAGAATCACAAATTTTAGGAAAGAAAATTATCGATATAGATGTTATATACGATAAGATTTTAGAGAATGTTGATAGTAGTACTTTTATTCGTGAGTTGGTGGGGGAAGAATTTAGTGCGTTTACTAGACGTGGTAAGTATTTAATTTTTCTTTTTAAGAAACATACTTTAGTTGTTCACTTAAGAATGGAAGGAAAGTTCTTTATTAAAGACTATGAAGAAGTTTTTGATAAACATGAACATATTGTATTAAGATTAGAAGATGGTACAAGTTTAAGATATCATGATACTAGAAAGTTTGGTAAGTTTGTTTTATTAAATACTGTTGATTTAAATGAAGTATTTGAGTATCCTAGTCTTAAGAAAATGGGTCCTGATGCCAATTTAACAAGTGATTATTTAAGTTTGTATTATCGATTACAAAAGATGAGTTGTCCTATTAAACAAGCTTTACTTGATCAAACTTTGATTGCTGGTCTGGGTAATATTTATGTTGATGAAGTTTGCTTTTTATCAAAGATTCATCCTAGTACTAGATGTTGTGATTTGGGTATGAAACAAGTTAGTGATATTTTAAAGAATAGTAAGATTGTTTTAGAAAAAGCAATTTTATTAGGTGGAACTACTATTAGATCTTATACTAGTAGTTTAGGTGTTACTGGAAGATTCCAAAATGAATTGTTAGTACATTCTAGAAAAGATCAAGAATGTTATGATTGTGGTAGTAAGATTAAGAAAATTAGAGTTGCTGGACGTGGTACTTACTATTGTCCTAAGTGTCAAAAAGACTTGAATAAAGTAAAAGTAGTAGGTGTTACCGGTTTAATCGCAAGTGGTAAAACGATGTTTACTGATTATTTAAAGAGTAAAGGTTTTGTTGTTATTGATTGTGATGAAATTAATCGTGAAATTTTAGGCTCTAAGTCTAGTGAATATCCAGAGCTTTTTGAAAGAATTCAAGATTTATTTCCTAGTGTAATAGTTGATGGTTTAATCAATAGAAGAGCTTTGAGAGAGTTAATTTTTGATAATTATATTTATCGTAAGATGCTGGAAGAATTAGTGTACCCAGTTATTAAAAGTGTCGTTTTAAGTAGAATTAAGGCCTTTTCTAAGGTTTTAGTTGCTAGTAATAAACCCAGAGTTTTATTTTTATCTGCACCTTTATTATTTGAAGCAGATTTTGATTTATTATGTGATGAAGTTATAATAATAAAAGCAGATGAAAAGATTTTGTTGGAGAGATTATGTGAAAGAGATGGTTTAGAATATGATGAAGCTAAGAATGCTTTATCGATTAGGATGACAGCTAATGAATTAATTCAAGAAGCTAAGAATAAAAATTTTGAACCATATATAATAGATAATAGTACTGATTTATATTCTTTACAGTATTATGCAGATAAAACATTAAAGAAGTTAATGGAGGATTAACATGGCTATTAGTGATTTTTTTAGTAATGATTTAGAAACATCAAACAAACATAAGAATCCTAAACTTGTAACTCGTCATTATAGAGGAGATTATTTAAAAGTTAAAAATGAGGTTATGTTTGCTTGTAGTAAATTAGGATTAGAATTTAGAGAAGAAATTGAAGAATATCATGAATTAAGATTTGATAATCGTAAACAAGAGATGATTATAGAAATATTTAGTAATTCTTATTTTGATCAATCAATTGATATTAAGTTAAATACTAGATACTTAATTCCATTTGGTAGAGGTTTAAAATTAATTGAAAGTTTTTATGCTTTATTAGATAAAGCATTAACTAAGTTAGACTAATGAGTATTCGTTTATCATTACATGATGAGTTGATTTGTTGTACTGATCAACCATTATCTAATTTTGAACAAAAACTTTTTACCAAATTATTTCAACCAATATTATCAATCTCTTCTTATAATTTATATTTAGCCCTTCATAGTATAATTAACTATGGAGAATTAGAATCAAAGAAAATCACTATAGATCAAATAATTAATAAAGTTAATTTAAAACTTAATGAATTTATTAATGCAAGAATTGAATTAGAAGCCCTTGGATTAGTTGATACTTATGTATTAGGGGTTGATGAAACAACTAATTTATATATGCTTATTTTAAAAAGACTGCCTAGTGCTTGGGAATTCTTTAATAACGAAATATTATCAAGTATGTTAAAAGAAAGAATAGGTAGTAATGAATATCAAGAACTTGCTGGTAGTTATTTAGTTCATTTATATGACATAAATAAGTTTGATAGAATTACTAAAACAATTGATGAAGTATATACTGTTCAAGATAAAAATCAAGATGAAGTATGTAATTGGTGGATAAATACTAATCATACAGGTACTGAATTTAAAAATCCACATTTTGATTATGAATTATTTGTTATATTAGTTAGTGCTCAAAACTTATTACCAAAAGAGGTAATAGAAAGCACTACTTTATATAATAATATTAATAGATTGGCTTGGATATTTAATTTAGATACAGAAAAATTAGTTGAAGCTTTAAAATTAAGTATTGAAAATCATACAGTAAATTATGAACTTTTAAGAACTAATTGTAAAAAGATATTAGATCAAAAAGAATTAGTAGTTAAGAAAATTGAAACTGAAAGTATGACTAATAATGCTTTAGTAAATACTTTAAATAATATTACTCCAAGTGTATTAGTTGAAAATAAATATAATACTAAACTTACTCCAAGTGAAATTGAAATGTTTGATAAATTATTAGTTACTACTAATATTACTCCTGGAATCTTAAATGTTTTAATTATTTATGTAATTGAGACAAAGAATGGAGAAATACCAAGTTATAATTATTTCTTAAAGATTATTAATACTTGGATTAGAAAAGGGGTCAAAAATACTACAGATGCTCTTAATTTAATTAGTGCTCCAAGTAGTAAAACAAAAACAACTAAACCTGTCGCAAGTTGGTATCATAAATATATGGAAGATTTAGAAAGTAAAAAAGAAGAAGCAAAAGATTCTAGTGAAAGCTTAGCTGAGTTAGAAAGTTTCTTTAATGGTAAATAGGTGTTTATATGGCAAAAGAAACATTAAGTGAAAAAAAGTTAATTAATGAAATGTTACAAGATGAGTTTGTAAGAGATTTTATTAATGAACATAAAATTACTAAAGAACAATTCAACCGAAATCTAGAAACTTTTCTAGCTTACTATATTAAGTCTTTAAAATGTGTAGGCTGTAAAGGCCTATCTGAATGTAAGCAAACTCGTCATGGTTTAATGCCAATACTTGATAAAAATGAAATCTATATTGATTTACAATTTGTTGAGTGTGTTTATCAAGAAGAAGCTAATAAAAACAAGAATGAACATTTACATTTATATAACACTAGTTTTAGTGATATTCAAGGTGAGGTATTTGTTAATAAAGAACGTAGTGATGTATTAACATTCGTGAAAAGATTCTTAGATAGTTATTTAGAAAATCCACATCAACAAGGTTTATATTTATCGGGAAGTTATGGATGTGGTAAGAGCTATATTATGGGTAATTTAGCTCTTAGTTTAACTAAATTGGGTGTTGATGTAGCATTCGTATACTATCCTGATTTTGTTAGAATGATTAAGTCAATGATAACTACTGGAGGAATTAGTCGAATTGTTGATGAACTTAAAAGAGTTCCAGTATTATTCTTAGATGATTTTGGTGGAGAAAGTAATAGTAATTTTATTAGAGATGAAGTATTATTACCAATTCTTCAATATCGAATGGTTAATAAAAAACCATTATTTGTTACATCTAATTTAAGTGACAAAGAAATAATTGCTCATCTAGCTGAATCAAATAAAGAAGTAGATGGCATAAAAGCATTAAGAGTATTTGAAAGATTAAGATCTTTAATGGTCTTTAAAGAATTAAGTGATAAGAATTATCGCTAAAAACTTTACAAATTAGAAAATATTCGGTATAATATAAGAGATAAAAGTAATGATTAGGACACGATTATTTAAAACCATTTTATTAGTGAGGCTTGATAGTGAAAAAAGCTAAAAGAGGATAAATAATTACTACCTATGAACTGCGCTATGAAAATAGTGGCCGGCTTAACCCGTTATAGTTAATAGAGGAAAGATAAAAATTTTTATCTAAAGATAAATTTTATCTTTTGAATTAAGGTGGTACCACGATTATGTCGTCCTTATAGAGAAATCTATAGGGACTTTTTTATTTAAAGGAGGAATAAAAAAATGGTTAAAATTACATTTCCAGATGGAATGCAAAAAGATTATGAAAAAGGGATTAATGCATTACAAATAGCATCAATGATTTCCCCAGGACTTGCAAAAAAGTGTATTGCGGTTAAATTAAATGGTGTTATTCGTGATTTAACAGATCCTATCAATGAAGATGCATCTATTGAATTATTAACAAGTGATTCAAATGAATTACAAGATTTAATTAATCACTCTTGTGCTCATTTACTAGCTCAAGCAATTAGAGAAATATATCCTAATTCTTTATTTGGTGTAGGTCCTGCGATTGAAGAAGGTTTCTACTATGATGTTGATTTAGGTGATATTAAATTAACAGAAGAAGATCTTGTGAAAATTGAAAAGAAGATGAGAAGCTTAGCTGAGGGTAACTTTGAAGTAGTAAAAAAAGTTGTTAGTAAAGCTGAAGCTTTAGAATTATTTAAAAATGATAAATATAAAACAGAACTAATTAATGATTTAGAAGAATCTGCTTTAATTACAGTATATTCTCAAGGTAAGTTTATGGACCTATGTCGTGGTCCACATGTGGCATCTACTAAATGGCTAAAGAATTGTAAATTACTTAGTGTTAGTGGTGCTTACTGGAGAGGCGATGCTAAACGCGAACAATTACAAAGAATCTATGGTTGTTGTTTTATTAAAGAACAAGATTTAAAAGATTACTTAGTAATCTTAGAAGAAAGAAAAAAACGTGATCATAGAAAACTTGGTAAAGACTTAGAATTATTTTTATTTAGCGAGTATGGACCAGGTTTGCCATTCTGGCTACCAAATGGTTATACTTTAAGAAGAACTTTAGAAGATTTCTGGATTAAACTTCACAAAGATCGTGGTTATGTAGTAATTAATACACCAATTATGTTAAATAAAGAATTATGGGAAACTAGTGGACACTGGGATCACTATAAAGATGATATGTTTACAATTGAAGTAGAAGATGGAACATACGCAATTAAACCAATGAACTGTCCTGGAGCAATTCAAGTTTATAATAATGGTCTACATTCTTATAAAGAATTACCACTACGTTATGCAGAACTTGGTAATGTTCATCGATATGAAGCAAGTGGGGCTTTAAATGGTTTATTTAGAGTAAGAGGATTTACTCAAGATGATGCTCATACTATGCTTATGGAATCACAAGTTGGTGAAGAAGTAAAGAGAATAATTTCTTTATATGATTATGTATACAGTATCTTTGGTCTAAATTATTCAATTGAATTATCAACAAGACCTGATGATTTTATTGGTGAGGTTGAAACTTGGGATGCGGCAGAAGCTGCTTTAAAAGAAGCATGTTTATCAACTGGTCATGACTTTAAAATTAATCCAGGTGATGGTGCATTCTATGGACCTAAACTAGACTTTAAATTAAGAGATTCAATGAATAGAATTTGGCAATGTGGTACAGTTCAATTAGATATGCAATTACCTGGTAGATTTAATTGTAAATATATCGCAGAAGATGGTTCTAAAAAGACTCCTGTTATGATTCATAGAGCTTGTTTTGGATCACTTGAAAGATTTATCGGTATTATTACTGAAAACTATGCTGGGGTATATCCACTTTGGTTAGCACCAGTTCAAGCTAGAATTGTGCCAGTTAATAATGAATATCACTTAGAATATGCGAAAGAAATATTAAGTATTTTACAAGAACAAGGTTTCCGTGTAGAATTAGATGATCGTAATGAAAAAATGAATTACAAGATTCGTGAATCACAAACTAAGAAGACTCCATATACTTTAATTATTGGTGATAAAGAAAGAGATGAAAGATTATTAACTTATCGTGTTCATGGTTCTAATGAATCAGTAACTTTAAAACTTGACGAATTAGTTGACAAGTTTAGCAAAGAAGTTAAGTCTTTCGGCAAATAATTTAAAATAAATAGCTAAATTTTAGATAATCATATTCATATTTTATATATGGGGTGATTAATTAAAAATTTAGCTTTTTTTCTTTGTCGAAATTATCTAATTATCTAGGCAATTACCCAGTTTAAATATTAATTAAATCATATAATAACCTTGAAAGGAATGATAAGATGTACAATACAAATAATCCTACATATACAGAATATGTAGTAAAAAAAGGAGATAGTTTATATACAATCGCAAAAAAATATAAAACGACGATTGCGGAATTAACAGATGTCAATATGTTAACTACAAATACTTTATATCCTAATCAAGTGTTATTAGTACCAACTAACAGTAATTTTAATGGTTTAACAGAATATGTAACTCTTGATAATGATACCTTTGAAAAACTATCTAAAAGATTTAATGTCGATATTGAAACTCTTGGTGCATATAATGACTTTGGTAAAATTGTTTTAAAAGAAGGTCAAATAATATATTTACCAAGTGATAATGCAAGAAGTTATGTAGTTAGTAGTGATGATACAATTTCTAGTATTATCAGTAAGACAGGTAAAAGTGCAGAAGAATTATTAGAATTAAATATTAGTCCTAATATGCGTTTAAAGATATAAAAGACCAATTATTGGTCTTTTTTTTCATCTGAATATCACTTGAAAAAAAATAGGTGTTATGTTATAATTTATATGAGAAAAGTACAAAGAAAGGAAATACTATGAAAAAATTTAAAATAATCTTATTTATAATATTTGGTTTATTTTTAACATCATGTACATTATCAGGCGGTGTTGAAGAACATGAACATACACCAAAAGAAGAGTATAAGTATGATGATACATATCATTATCATGAATGTACATTTGTTGGTTGTAAAGAAAAAATAGAAAAAGAAGAACACAACTTTGATGATGGATTGTTAAAAGAAGTTGATTCTAAAAAGTACATTTTGTACACATGTGTTGATTGTGGTAAAACAAAACGTGAAGAATATAATGTTAGTGATCACGTACACAATTTTAGTAATAAATATAGTTATAATGAAAAACAACACTTCCATGCATGTACATTTGAATCATGCAAAGTCGTAAAAGATGAAGCTGACCATATTTTTAATCATGGTGTAGTAATAACTCCCGCTACAGAAGAAAAAGAAGGTGTAGCGATATTTGCATGTATATCATGTGGATATTCTTATGAAGGAAGTATTCCAAAACTAGAACATACGCATAAACCTTCTAATGAATTAAGTGCGGATGAAGTTAATCACTATAATGAATGCCCTTGTGGGGAACAATTCAATAAAGAAAAACATCAATTCAATTCTGGCGTAGTTGAAAAAGAACCTACTGAAGAAGAAACAGGTATTAAGATTTATACTTGTCTTATTTGTGGATATGATAAAGAAGAAGTATTACCAAAATTAGAGCATACTCATGCAGGTATTGGTGATTATTTAAGTAATGAAACAAGTCATTACAAAAAATGTTCTTGTGGAATTGACGTTGATAAAGGTAGTCATATCTTTGATTTAGGTACAGTAATAAAACCTGCCACTACTACTTCAACTGGAATTAAAGAATATAGTTGTAAAGTATGTGAATATAAAAAAACTGAAACTTTGCCAATTATTTCTACATTTAATATAGAATATGATTTGGGTTTTACATATTATGAGACTAAAAAAGATTTATATAATGCTTTCTTCACAGACTTTTATAATTTTATGAAAGAAAACACTGATTGTGATTTTGAAAGTTTAGGATTAAATAGTGTTGATGATTTCTTAACTTACTGTATGACTTGGAAAGCAGATGGAATGAATGAGATGCAACATATTGGTGCTAGATTTGGTAAATATTTCTTAACTGTTGAAGTTGGTGGAAGTTTTGAAACTCAACCTACTACAACATTTGTTGGCTATTGTTATCAAAATGATATGTATGTTGATTTATTAGAATTTTTAGAAGTATTCTTTGCATATTGGCGTACAGATGAAGGATATACGACAAGTACTAATAATGGAAATGATTTCTTCGCAAGTGCGTGGGCTGCGATTATTGATACTTGTAAATATTTCTATTTTACATCAAGTAGTATTACAGATACATATGCTTGGTTTACTAAAGAAAGAAGTCCAAGAGTTCACTATGCATTAGATCATACTCCATATGTTATGGATATCGATTTGGTAACTACAAGTTCTGAAACTTTAACTTTATCTAAGATTGATAGAATGTATTATGATTTCTTAGGTTGGTTTGATGAAGATGGTAACGTTCATACAGATGTTTCAGAAGATATTAAGTTATATGCAAAATTTGAAAGAAGAACACACCAAGTAGTATTTAATACTGGTGGACATATTCAAGAGTTTACTATTAAAGAAGGAAATAGAACTAAACTACCAAATTATGAGTTAACTAATGCTTATATAAAAGGTTATGTAGATGAACATTTTGAAGAATATGATATTTATAATGCGGTTATGAAAGATTTAGAATTATATGTATTATGGGAAAGTAATACAAAAGAAATAGGTAGTATTAAGATTTCAGGATATAATACTCAAGAAGCAACAAGTACAATTGCTAAGTACGAAGGCATTAGATTGTTTAAATCAGGTGTTGCTTTAGATTCAAGTGTTTATTGGTATAAAGTATTATTAGAATATTCTAATGGAAATTATGTTATTAAATCAATTATTGAATCAGGATCATCTATTAATGATAGTTATGATTATTTAATAATGGTTTTTAGTGGTGAAAGTACTGGTGGAATTGATAGTATTAAAGCTTTAGGGTTAAATGTTGGTAATATTGTAAGTTTTTCAACTGATATTACAAGTTTAAGCAAAGGCGAAGTAAATATTGATGCAACATTTATTGGTGGTGCTGATTCTTATAATATTATTTTAAAAGATTTTGGTGCTGATAACTTTACTTATAAACAACTTGTTGAAGGTGGATCTACTTATACTTTACCAATTCCTACAAAAGAGGGGTATACATTTGTTGGTTGGTATGATAATAGTGAATTTTTAGGTTCTAGATATACAAGTCTTTCAGTATGTGATAATGTTACATTCTATGCAAAATGGAAATCAAAAACTGCAAATAATGCTTTAGATTACATTAGTGATATTGTAACTTCATATACAAAAGATACGATTCCTAGTGTGTTTGGAGGATTTGATGTAACGTATACTTCAAGTGATCCTAACTTATATACAATCGAAAATGGTTTTGGTTATACTAATAGACAATATCAAACACACCAAAAACAAGTAGTAACTGTTACAGTTACATATAGTGATGGTACAAGTGAAAGTAAAAATATTCAAATAGATCCAGTATTATATGATGAAATGGATCATCCGAAATCTGTGTATTTTGCGGTAGGAAGCGCAGGAAGCTATAAAAAGTATAACGAAAGATATCTAAGTGATGGAACACTTTTCTCTGATAAATTTAAAGAAAATATGGATATGGTATATTATGCGTTTGCGGTACCACAAAGTGATGGAACATTAACTATTAATACTACATATATCGAAGAAGTAATGAAGTTAAAGAATCATGGTATAAGAGTAACTGTAGTTATTGATGGTGCAAACGCTGCTCCATTAAAAGCAATGGTTAAGTTATGTGATAATGAAACTACACGTGCTAAATTTGTCAGAAATATTTTAGATATTGTTACTACATATAATTTTGATGGTGTTGATGTGGACTGGGAATTCCCAGGTATATTATCTAGTCAAAGTGGTTATGAAAAATATACAACAGCAGTTGATATCGCAAACTTAAATAGTTTATTAAAAGAATTAAGAGCAGGATTTAATGAACTTCAAGATGAAGGCGGAACTAACTATTTATTAACAGTTGCGACTCCTCCTACTGATTGGGGTGTAGATAGATATGATTATAAGACAATTAATACATATTGTGATTATGTTAATATGATGAGTTATGATTTAAATAAATCTTCAAATACATCTCATTTAACTCATGTATATCAACCATCTAATAGTTACAGTTATAAATTCTGTTGTGATTTTGGTGTATCATATTATACTGGTTTAGGTCTTGATAAATCAAAAATTATTTTAGGTTGTGCTGGATATGGTAAAGCTTATAAGGTTACTGGTCAAAGTCCAAATGCAAGTCTTCCAGGCTTAGGTGCAACAGCTACCCTTGGTCAAGTAACAGGATACGGCTTACCTGGTCAAGCAATTACTTGGAATAGTGGTACAATTTACTATACAGGTATTCAAACATTAATTAATAGTGGTAAATTTAAACAATACAATGAATACAATAGTAGTGGTAAACTAGTTGGATCTTATTTATATAGTTCCTCAGATAATTACTTTATAACATTTGATAGTGTATTATCAGTAACAGAAAAATGTAAATATGCACAAGCTAATAAAGGTATGGGTATTATGGTTTGGGCATATGGCGAAGATGCAACAGATACTATTGTTAATACTATTTGTGATAATTTAAAATAAACTAAAAAAGACATATTGAATAATATGTCTTTTTTTACATTGACTAATTATGCAAATTTTGGTAAAATATAAATAAAGTGGAGGTAATTATGAAAATAGCTCTAACAAATGTAAATATTATAACAGGAAGACTAGAAGATGAAGTCTTAAGAAATAAAATAGTAATTATTAAGAATAATAAGATTATTGATATTTGTGATACTTTAAGTGAAAAAATGAAATGTATTAATATGCATAATCGTTATTTAATGCCAGGACTAATTAATATGCATGTGCATTTGCCTGGAAGTGGTAAGAGTAATGGTTCAAAAAAACAAACTAAAGAATCTGTCAATCGTTTAATGAATAACCCGATTACTAGAAAGATAGCATATATGTTATGTGCTAAATACGCCAAAACAGAATTATTATCTGGAGTTACTACTATTAGAACAGTTGGTGGACTTAGAAATTTTGATACTTCAATTGGTTTGGAAATTGAGGAAAAGAAAAGAATAGGTCCTAGAATTCTTGCGTCAAACATGGCAATTAGTGTACCAGGTGGACATATGGCTGGTATTTTAGCACATGAGGCTAGAACACCCCTTGAAGCAATTAATTTTGTTAAATTAATTAATCAAGATAAACCAAAATACATTAAGCTAATGATTACAGGTGGTGTAATGGATGCGAAAGTTATGGGTGAACCTGGTGTTTTAAGAATGCCTAAAGAGATTGTAAAAGCAGCTGTAACAGAAGCTCATGAATTAGGACTAAAAGTTAGTGCTCATGTAGAGTCACGCGAAGGTTTAATTGTCGCAGTTGAAAATGGTGTTGATACTATTGAACATGGGGCATCAATGTTACCTCAAGATATAGAGCTATTTAAAACAAAAAAAGCTACTTTAATTACAACTATTTCTCCAGCTCTTCCTTTTGTCTTTTTAGATGAAGATTTAACAGAAGTTGAAAAAGAAAATAGCAAGATAGTATTAAAAGGTATTATTGATTGTGCTAAAACTTGTTTAGAAAACAATATTAAAGTAGGTCTTGGAACAGATACTGCATGTCCATATATTACTCATTATGATATGTGGAGAGAATTAGTATATTTTTCTCATATTATAGGTGTTAGTAAAAAATATGCTATTTATACAGCTACTTTAAATAATGCGGAAATCTTAGGAATTGATCATTTAACTGGTAGTATTGAAATTGGTAAGTCGGCTGATTTTATTGTGGTAGATGATGATCCAACAATTGATTTAAAAACAATAAGATATCCTTATATGGTTGGTTTTAGAGGAAGAATCTTTAAAAAACCAAGAGTTAAAAAATATAAAAATGTTGAAGAAAAATTAGATTATATAATGGAAGAAGTTTTGACAAATTAAGTGTTTTAGTGTATAATAAATAAAAAAAGAAAGGAGAAGTTTATGCAAACTGTAACTATTGTGGGTGCTGGACTTGCGGGAAGTGAGGCAGCATATCAATTAGCTAAAAGAGGAATTAAAGTTAAATTATACGAAATGCGTCCAAAGAAGTTCACATCAGCCCATAAAACTAGTGGGTTTGCGGAACTGATCTGTAGTAATTCTTTAAGAGCTGCTTCAATTGAAAATGCGGTTGGTTTATTAAAAGAAGAAATGAATCGCATTGGTTCAATTATTATGGAAGCGGCATATGCCACAAAAGTTGAAGCTGGTGGAGCTCTTGCGGTTGACCGTGACTTATTTAGTGAATATATTACTAATAAATTAAGAAGTATGGAAAACATTGAAATTATTAATGAAGAAATTACTTCTATTCCAGATGGGGCTTGTATAATTGCGAGTGGACCACTAACAAGTGATGCATTACATCAAGAAATTGTTAAATTAGTAGGTGACCATTTATATTTCTTTGATGCGGTAGCACCAATTATTACGTATGATTCAATTGATATGAATAAAGTTTTTCTTGCATCAAGATATAACAAAGGTGAAGCATCATATCTTAATTGTCCAATGAATAAAGAAGAATTTGATAAGTTCTATGATTATTTAATTAATGCAGAAGTCGTTCTACCAAAAGAATTTGAGATGAAAGTTTTTGAAGGTTGTATGCCAATAGAAGATATGGCCAAACGTGGTAAACAAACTCTACTATTTGGACCAATGAAGCCGGTTGGACTTGATGATCCAAGAACGGGTAGATG
This sequence comes from Bacilli bacterium, assembly GCA_017409905.1. Lineage (GTDB taxonomy): Bacteria > Bacillota_I > Bacilli_A > ML615J-28 > CAG-313 > UBA1231. The sequence continues at coordinate 13,870 of JAFQRV010000028.1, read as the reverse complement.
GCCATATGCTGTTGTACAACTTAGACAAGATAATGCGACCAAGACTTTATATAATTTAGTAGGTTTTCAAACTCATTTAAAATTTGGTGCCCAAAAAGAATTATTAAAGTTAATACCTGGACTTGAAAATTGTGAAATTGTGCGATATGGTGTTATGCACCGCAATACCTATATGAATTCGCCAAAGCTTTTAAACGTAGGATATCAGCTTAAAAAACGCCCTAATTTGTTCTTTGCGGGACAAATGACAGGAGTAGAAGGTTATGTAGAATCAGCTTCTAGTGGATTAATAGCTGGTATTAATATGTATCGTTATTTAAATGATTTACCACTATTAAATTTAAATTATCGTACATCAATTGGATCACTTGCATCATATGTTGCTAATCCTAGTGTTGAAAACTTTGTACCAATGAATGCTAACTTTGGTATCTTTGAAGCATTTACTAAAAGTTCTCCAAAGAAATCAAGAAAAGCTATGTATTCACAAAGGGCATTAGAAGAACTTGATAATTTACTAAAAGAAATAGGATGCTAATATGCGTAAAAGAACAAAAAGTACAATAATAGTTCCTAAGAAAAAGGAAACAAAAAGAAGTTTAGAAGAAGCCTTAAAAGTCTTTGAAAACTATTTAGTAGTTGAAAGATCATATTCAGATTATACAGTACAAAATTATATAAAAGATGTAAGAGATTTTAATGATTTCTTAGTTTCTCAAGGTTTTAATGATGCGGTAAATGTTGAATCAACGAAAGTCTCTAGATACTTTATATCTCATTTATCTGATAATTATTCGAAAAGAACAATTAATAGAAAACTTTCTTCATTAAGAGGATTCTATAAATTAATGAATGAAAGAAATATTTTAAATATTAATCCCTTTGATGATGTTCAATCAATCAAAGCAGATAAAACATTACCTCATTTTCTTCAAAAAAATGAAATCCAAGAAATGTTTAATGCGATAAACAATAATACACCTCTTGGGATGAGAGATGAAGTAATAATGGAGTTATTATATGGTTCAGGCCTACGGGTTAGTGAACTATGTAGTTTAACATATAAGAGTTTTGACTTTAGTAATAAAATGATTCTAGTTTATGGTAAAGGTGCTAAAGAACGATATGTGCCAATGAGCGATAAAGCGATAATTGCGGTTGATGTTTATTATCAAGTTGCAAGACCAATTCTTCAAAAGAAGAATAAAAATAATATTAATCCAAGTGAGTTTTTATTAAATAACCACGGAGGACCATTAACTCCTCGTGGTGTTAGAGTTGTATTAAATAATATAATTGATAAGACATCGGATACTTTTAAAATATCCCCACATATGCTAAGACACACTTTCGCAACTCATCTTTTAGATGGTGGAGCAGACTTAAGAAGTGTTCAAGAAATGTTAGGACATGTGAATTTATCAACAACTCAAATATATACACATGTGTCAATTGAACAAACCATGAAAGCTTATATGGAGCATCACCCAAGACAAAATAAGGAGATAAAAAATGATTAGAAAATTTGAAAAAGTCAGTTTTGAAACATTCAAAAAAGCTTTTCCTAATATTCCAGATGATATAGTTTTAAAGATTTATAGTAATGTCCAAATTCCTGTAAGAAAAACAAAATATAGTGCAGGATATGATTTTATTACCCCAATTGATATTATGCTAGATGCAGGGGATTCTATAATGGTTCCAACTGGCATTAAAGCTTATATGCAACCAAATGAGTTTTTAGCGATGTATATTAGAAGTAGTTTAGGAGTTAAAAAGAATTTAATGCTTAAAAATAATGTTGGTATAATTGATTCTGATTATGTTGATAATGCTTCTAATGAAGGACATATTATGGTATCAATTAGAAATATGGGTGATACTATACTTACTTTAAAACAAGGTGAAGCTATTTCACAAGGAATCTTTCAACCATATTTAGTAGTAGATGATGACTTAGTATTAAATGAAAGAACAGGTGGTTTTGGTAGTACTAATGAAGTAATTACATTAGAAAAAGCAAAACTAGTCGATGCGAAAAAAATGCTTGAAATTCAAAAAGAAAGCTTTAAAAAGTATGCTGAAAAGTATGGTAAATTTGATGCAGATCCTGCTAAAATGACACTTCATCGAATGGAATTTAATGTCAAATATCGTCTTGGTGATTATCAAAAAATCATGTTAAATGACAAAATAATTGGTGGTATTTTTGGTTTTAGGTTAGATGAAGAATCAACTTGGCATGTTGCACAATTCTATATTTTACCGGATTATGAACATTTAGGATATGGTACAAAGGCAATGGATTTGTTCTTTGAACTTCATAAAGATGTTAAAATTTGGTATGCAGATACAATTAAACAAGAAACTAAAAATGTTGAATTTTATCAAAAATTTGGTTTTAAAATTATTGATGAAGAAGAAGAACATGACGGTTTAACGTTTGTTACTTTGATTAAAAAGTAGGAAATAATTATTAAGTAAATGAAAGAAAAATGAGTTATTTTTTAACTCATTTTTTTAATTGTTAAAAATTGTCAAACTAAAAAATATCTAATTGTTTGCTAAAAATGGGAAGTTGTAGTATAATATGAAATGGCAAAAAATACACACAAAGTGGGAGTTATTTACGCATTGCGCGATATGCGTTGTAAATAATGTAGATCACGATGGCGGCCAAAAATTAAAAAATAACAAAAAATTGGAGGAAAAAAGAAATGTCAGTAGTTACAATGAAAGATCTACTAGAAGCAGGAGTTCACTTCGGTCATCATACTCGCCGTTGGAACCCTAAAATGAAAGAGTATATTTTTAATTCAAGAAATGGTGTTTACATCATTGACTTACAAAAGACTGCAGATAAACTAGAAGAAGCTTACGCTGCTTTAGTTGATATCGTACGTCAAAACAACAAAGTATTATTTGTTGGTACTAGAAAACAAATTCAAGACATTATTCGTGAAGAAGCTACTCGTTGTGAACAATATTACATTGATAAACGTTGGCTTGGTGGAACAATGACTAACTTCAAAACTTTAAGAAAGTCAATTGCAAAATTACATCGTTATGAACAAATGGCTGAAGATGGAACATTTGAAATGCTTCCTAAAAAAGAAGTTATCGCTATCAAAAAAGAACAAGTACGTTTAGAAGGTTTCTTTGGTGGTATCAAAGAAATGACATCACTTCCTGGTGCTGTATTCGTAGTTGACCCTAAAACTGAACACAATGCTGTTGCTGAAGCTCGTAAATTACATATTCCTGTATTTGGTTTAGTTGATACAAACTGTGATCCAGATGACGTTGATTATGTTATCCCTGGAAACGATGACGGTGTTAGAGCTGTTAGATTAATCGTTGGTATCATGGCTAATGCTGTTATCGAAGGTAACGGTGGTGCTGTTGAACCTTATCAATTACCAAAAGAAGAAGTTGTTGAAAAACCAGAAGAACAACAACCTCAAAGAGCTCCAAAACCAAAAAGAGCTCCAAGACCAAGACCTGCTAAAGAAGAAAAAGTAGCAGAAGTTCCTGTTCAAACAGAAGCTCCAGCTGAAAAAGCTGAAGAACCAAAAGTAGAAGAATAATATTATAGGAGAATAAAAGATATGATTACTGCTGCATTAGTTAAAGAATTAAGAGATAAAACTGGCGCTGGTATGATGGACTGCAAAAAAGCTCTTACTGAATGTAATGGCGATATTAACGCAGCTGTTGACTGGTTAAGAGAAAAAGGTATCGCAAAAGCTGCTAAAAAACAAAGCAGAATCGCTGCTGAAGGTTTATGCGAAGTAGTTGTTGCTGGTAACCAAGCTTATGTATTTGAATTAAATTCAGAAACTGACTTCGTTGCAAAGAATGAAAAATTCATTACTTTATTACAAGAAATCGGTGCTATCTGTGTTAAATTAGGTGCTGAAGATGCTGAAACAGTTTTAAATAACGGTGGTGAAGAATTAATCGTTAATGCTACAGCAACTATCGGTGAAAAAATTAGCTTACGTAGAGTTTGCAAATTAACTAAAACTGATTCTCAAGTATTTGGTTTCTACAAACATATGGGTGGAAAAATCGCTACTGTATGTGTAGTTGAAGGTACTGAAGAAGAAGTTGCTAGAGATATGAGTATGCAAGTTACTGCAACTAAACCTTTATATTTAGCTAAAGAAAACGTTCCAGCTGATTATATTGAAAAAGAAACTCATATTCAATTAGAACTTTGCAAAAACGATGAAAAACTTGCTGGTAAACCAGAAGCTGCTTTAGTTAAAATCGTTGAAGGTAAAGTTAACAAAGGCTTAAAAGAAGTTTGTTTATTAGATCAAGCATTCGTTAAAGATCCAAACCTTACTGTTGCTCAATATTTACAAGGCAAACATTCATCAATGGTTGAATTCGTTCGCTATGAAGTTGGTGAAGGTATGGAAAAACGTAATGATGATTTTGCTGCTGAAGTAGCAGCCGCTGCCGCTGCTGCACAAGCTAAATAATTAAAAAAAAGAAAAATATATAGGAGGCAATATGAAAAGAGTTATTGTCAAATTAAGTGGTGAAGCATTTGCTGGTGGTAATCCTGCTGGTATCAATGCTACTGCTGTAAGAGATATTGCCAAAGAAATTCAAGCATTAGTAGAAATTGGTTATCAAGTTGGTATCATTATTGGTGCTGGAAATATTTGGAGAGGAAGAGATGCCGCTGAAAACGGTATGGAAAGAGCAAGTGCCGATTACATGGGTATGCTAGGTACAATTCTTAATTCATTAGCCTTACAAAACGCATTAGAGTCTTTTGGTGTTAAAACAAGAACAATGACAGCAATTGAAATTCCAAGTGTTGCTGAACCATATATTAGAAGAAAAGCAATTAGCCATTTAGAAAAAGGCTATGTTGTAATTCTTGGGGGCGGAACTGGAAATCCGTTCTTCTCTACTGATAGTGCTGCAGCATTAAGAGCTGCTGAAATAGGTGCTAAAACCATTCTTATGGCTAAGAATGGTTGTGATGGTGTTTACGATGCTGATCCTAAAAAAGACAAAAATGCTAAAAAATTTACTAAGATTACTTATCAAGAATTAATCGAAAGACAATTACAAGTAATGGACTTAACAGCTGCTACATTATGTAAAGAAAATGATATCAAAACAATCGTCTTTGATATGAATGTTAAAGGTAATGTAGTAAGAGTTTTAGAACATCCAGAAATTGGAACTGTAATTGAAAACAACTAAAAGGAGAAAATAATATGCCAAAACAAATTTTATCTGCTGGCGAAGAAAGAATGAAAAAATCTGTTGAATCATTAACAAAAGAATTTGCGAATGTTCGTACAGGTAAAGCAAATCCAGCTATCTTAAATAATATTGTTGTTGAATATTGGGGTGTTGAAACTCCATTATATCAAGTTGCTAGTATTTCGGCTCCAGATTCTCAAACTATTACTGTAAAACCTTATGATAAATCATTAGTAAAAACTATTGAAAAAGCTATCTTAGTTGCTAACTTAGGGTTAAATCCTAATAATGATGGTGAAATGGTAAGAATTCCAATTCCACCACTAAATGAAGCAACAAGAAAAGATTTAGTAAAAGTTGTTAAAAAATTATCAGAAGAAAGTAAAGTTGCGATTAGAAATATTCGCCGTGATGTTATTGAACAACTTAAGAAACAAGAAAAAGATGGTGTGATATCTGAAGATACACTTCGTCAATACTCAGATGAAACTCAAAAAGTAACAGACAAATATATTGCTGAAATTGATGCTAAAGCTAAAGAAAAAGAACAAGCAATTATGAGTTTCTAATTAGTAAACAACGTTGTGGAAACACAACGTTTTTATTTAAAAGAAAGGAGGCATAATATGGAAAATGAAAGAAAAGTGTTGATTTGTCCTAAGTGTGGTAGTGAAATTGAAATCACAGAAAACCAAACATTAGGTCATTGTTCATTTTGTAATAGTCTTACACCATTACCATTTTTCATTACTAATAAAGTAGGATTTGATAGCAAAACTTATAGTAATATGTTAAATCGTGTTAATAAAGCTACTAATTATAGTCTTACTTATCAATTCCATCGTGCTTTCAATCTTTTTGATAAACTAATAAAAAATTACTATAATTTAGATGTTGAAGATTACTATCCATATTTTGGTAAAGTGTTAGCACAATATGGCGTATGTTATTCTTTAAATGATAAATTAGAAAATGAACTGATTTGTTTAAAAGTAGTAAAAGAATCAATATTTGAAAATGAAAACTATTTACGCGCAATTGAATTATCAGATGTTAATACTGAAGCGGTATTAAAACAAACTGCTAGTTTAATTGATGCATTTCAAAAGGAAGTAAAAAAAGAATTAATTCATGCAGAACCAATTGAAGTTTGTTTATTAGTAGATGATAGAGAAATCAATCCAAATGCTAAAATTGATTTAGCACTTGCAGAACGTATTGAAGAAAAATTAAATACAATTCCATGCAAATGTGGAATAACAAAAGGAATATTTGGAGAAATTAATAAGCAGTTTGTTATTGATATTCACAAACAAATTCTTATAGCTGACCATTTAGTTATTGTATCAACTAATGAAGAACACTTAAATGACTCTGTATTTAGACATATATGGATGAGTTATTTTATTGATACAGAGATAATTACATCAATTGATAAGCGAATTTCAATTATTACAGACACTACTGATACTATTAATAGTTTACCTATTTCAAAACTTACATACTTTAAGAGTACTGATTTGGCAAGTCACTTAGAGTTTATGAAGAAAACTTTTGAAGAAATAAAAGTAGTTAATGAACAAGAAAAAGAAAAAATGCCTAAATATGAAGAATTAATTTTTCTATTGAATCAACATGATTTTGATAAAGTAAGAAATTTATTAAATGAAGTTCTAAAACAAACGCCACTAAATTATGTTCAATGGTGGATAATGTTTTTAGCGAAACACCAAATTTCTAAAACTGATGATATTGAAAATAGAGCTATTAATTTAGATGAAAGTTATTATTTCCAAAAAGCTTTTATCAGTGCTCCAAGATTTGTTAAAAGAAGTTTACACTCATATTATCTACAATGTAAAGAAGCCTTAGAAAAACTATCTTTAATTGATGATGAATATGAAAAAGAAATAGTTGTAGCTCAAAAACATCTATATAAGAAAGAATCTTCTTCATTAGTTTTATCAATATTCCCAATATTAATAACTACATTAATCAGTTTTTGGACTTTATCAATCGCTAATGTCGTAGAAATAATCTTTATACTTGCTATTAATGGTTTTGCTTATTATGGTTTTTTGAAAAAACTATTTAAGTGTTTAAGTATTGGTAAGATTTCAAGAAATATTACTACTGAAGAAGAAAAGTTCAATTATTTACAACAAATTAAAAAAGCTTTAAAACCTGAACAAGCTGCTAAGTTTATTCCTTCTCAAATTTCTAAAAAGATTCATCGATTTGGATATATTGTTTTAACTATTTGTCTAATTTTAAGTATGTCATTCTTAGTGAAAGAATTAGTAGTTAAAGTTAAAAACCGAAATTTAAGTTATTATTATGTTTTCAATGAAGTTGTAATCACTGGAGGAAGTGGAGAGGAAGTTATTATACCAAAGACAATTGGTGGAAAAACAGTGACTAAGATTGGAAGAAAAGCTTTTTATCAAGATAATAAAATTACCGAAGTAATTATAAATAATGGTATTGTAGAAATTGGAAGTTATGCATTTGCTGAATGTAAAAACTTAAAGAAAGTAACAGTACCTGCTACTATAGAAAGACTTGGAACTACACCATTTATTAAAAGTATTAATATAGAGGAATTTTTATATCAAGGAACTTATTTTGCTCCAAGTGATTTCTTAGGACCAAATTATCAAACTGAAATGTTTGTTGATTTTGTTACTCCAAAAACACAATAAAAGACTCATTTTATCAATGAGTCTTTTTTTGTTTTAAATTGATTGTAATCAAATATGGTGCATTATTTTGATTAAAAGGTTCAATTAAGGTAACCATATATCTCTTACTATCTAAATTACTTGTGAATTCTTTTAGAATAATACTTTCTTCTGAACCTTCGAGATGTCCTGGATATATTATTAAATAAATAATCATATTAGGATTTTTATCAAATTGATTAATTAAGTTTTTAATCGCATTTAATGTTGTATTTGATTTAGTAGTTATTGTTTTGTCTCCTTTTGGAAGATATCCTAGATTAAATAAAACACATTTACAATTATTTATATTAATAAATTCATGACTACCTAAAATATATTCAATATTATTAAAATCTTTTGTTAGTTCTTTAGTATTATTTATTGCGGCTTCTTGAATATCGTATGCTATTACTTTACCATCAGGGACTAAATTAGCTAAAAAGAGGGTATCAAATCCATTACCACAAGTAGCGTCAATTACTATATCATTACTATTGATATTTTCTTTAATTAATAAATGAGCAAATTCTGTTGTTTTTAACATAAGTCACCTTGATAATAGTTGTGTTTACGCATGTATTTATCAATTTCATTCAACACAATAAATTTTTTTAGTGTCCATATAGGTTCGATCAAAAGATCACGTGGAGCATCTCCTGTTAGTCTATGAACTACAATGTTAGTATTTAGATATCTTAATTGTTCTACAGTTATTTCAACAAACTCTTCTAATGATAAAAGTTTAAAGGGCTCTTTTAAATATAAGTCTCCTAATATTGTATCTTTCATCACATGTAACATGTGAATCTTAATACCAAATAAATTAAATTGATTTAAATATTTTGCTGTTTCTACCATCATTTCTTTTGTTTCATAAGGTAGACCATTAATGATATGAACAATTACTTTAATACCAGCATTATTTAATAAATTTATTGCATATTCAAAATCTTGATTGGTATAACATTTATTTATAAATAAAGAAGTTGCTTCATGCATTGTTTGAAAACCTAGTTCAATCCAAACTTCGCACTTTTCATTAATTTCTTTTAATAAATTAACTATTTCTTCATTAATGCAATCTGGTCTTGTTGCGATTGAAAGAACTTTAATAAATTTGTTGATATTTATTATCTCGTTATAGATTTTTCTTAATTGTTCGACATTCCCATAAGTATTGGTACCAGCTTGTAGGTAAGCAATATAAGTAGAACTTTGCCATTTATGAGACTCTAATTCTACACCTTTTTTAAATTGTGTAGAAAAATCGTCTAATACGTCACCCGCAAAGTCACCACTCAACTTATTACTACAATATATGCAACCTTTAGTACTTTTTAGACCATCTCTGTTAGGGCAAGTAAATCCTGCATTTAAACTAACACGAAAGACTTTATCATGGAAACGATCTTTTAAATAATTATTAAAAGTAATATAATGTTTTTCATGATTCATTAAATGTTTCATATTATCACCATATCTATTTTACTATAAATTGATAAATTTGTCACAATATAAACTTTATTGCATATACTATAATGAGGTGTTATGATGAAATTGTCAGAATTAATTACAAAAGATGTTATTAATGAACAAGATGGATTAAAACTTGGTAAAGTTTATGATTTAGAAATTGATCCTGCTAGTGGAAAGGTTAATTTTATTAAAGTAAAAGATGGTTTTAGAATACTTAGTTTTTTAAAAAATAATAATGATATTGAAATCCCTTGGAATAAAATAATTAAAATAGGTAATGATGTTATTATTGTAGATACTTATTTAAATGTGAATAGTAAGAAAGAAGAAAAGTAAAAACATAAAAGTTTTTACTTTTTCTTTATCAAATAATGTAGAAATAGTTTCTAAATATGGTATAATAAGATGTAAAAATAATAAGAGAGGTATTAATATGGCAAATTTAAAATTCCCTTTAAGATTAGATCCAAACTTTGAACCAATGATTTTAAAATTACGTGAGTTCAAAGAAAGAGTAGCTGCAAGCGAAAAGAAAATTCCTGTTGCATTTTGTGTAGAAAGAAATAATGGTTATAAATATCGTTATGATATTGAAGTAATTCCTGGTGATGCGGAAGCTGAAGGTGTTATCGAAAGATTAATTAAGAGTGTACTTTGGGTTGTTGGTGGCTTTAAAGTTTACTTTGGTGGTGATGATGAACTAGGCGCAAAACTTCAAAAACATTTTGTATGTGGTGGTGCAAGAGACTTTGATGTTCATTTTATGGCTCAAGTTTATGACAATCCATTTGAATTTGTGGTAGTTGACTATAAAGATGTTCCAGAAAACAAAGCGTCTTCAATTTCAGTAGGTGGTAACTTAGAAGGTTGCCGTATTGGTTTTGATGCTGGAGGAAGTGATAGAAAAGTTTCTGCAGTAGTTGATGGCGAAGTTATTTATTCAGAAGAAGTTGTTTGGCTTCCAAAAGTTACTGAAGATCCACAATATCATTTAGATGGCATTATTGATTCATTTAAACGTGCTGCATCTAAAATGCCAAGAGTAGATGCTATTGGTGTATCTAGTGCTGGTATTTATATTAATAATGAAGTACGTGTCGCATCATTATTCTTAAAAGTTCCTCAAGAATTATTTGAAACTAAAGTTCGTAATATTTATAAAGAAGCTGCTAAAATCTTTGGTGAAGTTCCACTAGAAGTATGTAATGATGGTGACGTAACTGCTCTTGCGGGTGCATTACAATTAAAAGATAATAACGTTTTAGGTATCGCTATGGGTACAAGTGAAGCTGTTGGTTACATTAATAAAGATGGCAATATCAATGGTTGGTTAAGTGAACTTGCATTCGTACCAGTTGACTATAATAAAGGTGCTATGGTAGATGAATGGAGTGGCGATTATGGTTGTGGTGTTAAATACTTCAGCCAAGATGGTGTTATTAAATTAGCTGAAGCTGGTGGATATGTATTTGAAGAAGGTTTAACTCCAGCTGAAAAATTAAAAGTAGTTCAAAAGATGATGGCAGAAGGCTCAAGTTTAGCTCAAGAAATCTATGAAACAATTGGTGTATATTTAGGTTATACTCTTCCATATTATGCAGAATTCTATGATATTAAATACTTATTATTATTAGGACGTGTAACTAGTGGTAAAGGTGGAGACATTATCATTGAAAAAGCTAATGAAGTATTAGAAACTGTATTCCCAGAATTTAAGATTCAAATTACAGTACCAGATGAATACACTCGTCGTGTAGGTCAATCTATTGCTGCCGCAAGTCTTCCAAAAAGTAAATAATGTTGTTAGTTGATACACTATGCGAGGCAAATTATTTATCAAATACCTATATTATAGGAAATGATAAAGAATGCTTAATAATTGATCCATCAAATGATATAAGAAGTATTAAAAAACTAGTAAATAATCGTAAAGTATTAGGAATCTTTTTAACACATGGCCATTTTGATCATTTTAAAAGTTTAAGTAATACATTAAATGAGTTTAAAACTAAAGTATTCCTACAAAAAAATGCTTTAGAAAAATTAAAGAATCCAAACATTTCTTGTAGTAATATGTTTGGATATAATATGATTATTGATTTATTAGAAGAAGAATATCAATTAATTAATGATGGACAAAAAATTGTTTTAAACGACATTGTGATAAAAGTTCTATCAACTCCAGGGCATACAAATTGTTCAATTTGTTTGATAATTGAAAATATGATGTTTTCTGGTGATACATTGTTTGAATGTGGGGTTGGTAGAAGTGATTTACCAACTGGAAATAGTATACAGTTAGCAAGAAGTATCAAGATGTTACTTAATCTTAAAACTGATTATATTGTTTATCCTGGTCATGGTGATAAAACAAGTATATTTACTGAGGTTAAAACTAATCCTTATTATCAAAGAATAAAATAAAAACTATAAGAGAAATCTTATAGTTTTCTTTAAAAAAGAGGTATTATATGAAAAAAACTTATAATATTATGGTTGTTGGGCCAGGCAGATGGGGTTCATTTCTAACATGGTATTTAGATCGTATTGGTAATAAAGTGACATTATACGGGCATAATGAGGCCATTTTTGAACTTTTAAAGACTAGGGCTAATAATTATGTAACTTTTAATAAAAACATCAAAATTACGAGTGATTTAAATGAGATTACTAAACAAGATATCATTGTAATATCAATACCATCTCAAGCATTATATGGTTTTATGCAAGAAATAAAAGAATATAATCTTCAAAATAAAACCTTTATATTATGTATGAAAGGGCTTGATACTACAAGAAATAAACGCTTATCAGAAATTGTAAGTGAAAATACTGATTCATCAAATAATGTTGTTGTATGGATTGGACCTGGTCATGTTCAAGAATTCTATCGTGGTATTCCTAACTGTATGGTAATCGATTCTAAAAATAATATAATAAAAGAAGAATTAGTAAATAACTTATCTAGTGATTTAATTAGATTTTATATTGGTAATGATTTACTTGGTAATGAAATAGGAGCTGCTAGTAAAAACGTTATTGGGATTGCGGCTGGAATGTTAGATGGTTTAAATCTATCAACATTAAAAGGAGCCTTAATGTCAAGAGGTACAAGAGAAATTGCTCGTTTAATTAAAGAAATGGGAGGCAATGAATTATCTGCCTATGGATTATGTCACTTAGGTGATTATGAAGCAACAGTTTTTTCAGAGTTTTCTCATAACCGATCATTTGGGGAAAATTATGTAAAAGGTATTAATTTTGACAAACTAGCAGAAGGTTATTATACTGTTAAATCAATGATGTATTTAAGTGAAATATATAATGTTGATTTGCCTATTTGTAAGGCCGTATATAATATTTTATATAATAAAGAAAATCCAAAAGAAGTATTAGAAAAACTTTTTAGTCGTACAATTAAAAAAGAATTTTAATCAAAAGAGTTAGTTTATTAACTAACTCTTTTTTTAATGTTTATATTTTATTGAAAATAAAAAATATTTATTGTATAATTAGTATGAAGAGGTGTTAATATGAAAAAGAGAAAAGTATTATATATAATATTTATATTAATTATAAGTTTATGTTTTATAACATCTTGTAAATCTAAAGATGAAGAAAATCTACAAGTAATTCAAGGGCCTCAAGGAGAGCAAGGACCTCAAGGAGAGCAAGGACCTCAAGGAGAACCTGGAGTTCCAGGAGAACCTGGAAAGGATGGGACTTCACTTTTAACTGGCATGGGAATTCCATCGGCTGAATTAGGTAAAAATGATGATTCTTATATTGATTTAAATACTTGGGATTATTATGTAAAAATAAATAATGACTGGGTAAATAAAGGAAATATAAAAGGGGAAGACGGAAAAATAACTGAAGTAAATCATAATGGAACTGAAGGATTAGAGTTTTATCCTATTAATGAAACTGAATGTGCAGTTTCTATAGGTAACGCAAAATTACTAAGTGAAATAACTATCCCTTCTAAATATAAGGAATATACAGTGACTATGATAATAAATGATTATAATATAGAAAATCATCCTAATCTTGAAAAAATTAGAATTCCAAATACTGTTACCAAAATAGATGACGGTGTACTTTATGGTTCTCCAAAACTGGAATATAATATAGTAAATGGTGCAAAGTATTTAGGAAACGATCAGAACAAATATTTAGTGTTAGTTGAATTGACTAATAAAAATGTAACAGAATTTAATATTGAAAATGAAACAAAAATAATTTATGCTAACGCATTCAATAACTGTAGCAGTTTAATAAGTATAGATATTCCAGATGGAGCAGGAATACCAAATTTACATCCCCTTAAAAATAACGGAGTATTTTGAAAATGCGGGTAGTATTCATAGAGAGTGTGAAAATCCGAGAAAGAAAGTTTACGGGTTCGACTTCAAGTAATTCATATTAAAAGCCGATGT
>JAFQRV010000027.1 GCA_017409905.1 Bacilli bacterium | reverse complement strand
TTTTTTATTTAGTGCACCTAGTAAAATATGGAAAGTAACATTGAATTATTTTAAAACAAAAGAAATATATAAACATATTGGTATTTCTTTATTGGAAACGATACTAGGATTAGGTATTGGAACAATTCTTGGTATTATTGTTGCGATTATTTTATGGTGGTTTCCGATATTATCAAGAATTTTTGATCCATTTTTAGTTGTTTTAAATGCCCTTCCAAAAACTGCATTAGCACCAATATTAATAATATGGGCGGGAACAGGAATAACAGGAATTACTGTAGTAGCTGTATCTATATCGTTAGTATTAACTATTATTAGTTGTCATAGTTATTTTAAAAATGTTGATGAGAAAATGATTTTAATGTTTAAATCTTTTTCCGCAACTAAATTCCAAATTCTAATGAAACTAATTATTCCTTCAAATATTCCAAATATTATTAATATAATAAAGATAAATATTGGAATGACTTGGGTTGGTGTAATAGTTGGTGAGTTTTTAGTCTCAAGAGCAGGTATAGGGTATTTAATTGTGTATGGATCACAAGTGTTTAAAATGGACATTGTAATGTCTGGAGTAATTATATTAGCTATCATTGCTTTTTTAATGTATGAAGTTGTTAATATAATTGAAAAGAAAATAAGAAAGAATAGGGGAATTTAATGAAAAAAATTATATTTATCTTTTTTAATATATTGTTATTACTAATGGTATCAGCATGTGGCGATAATAAATTAACAAAAATTAGGGTTGCGGAAGTAACGCATTCAGTCTTTTATGCGCCACAATATATTGCTATTGAAATGGGATATTTTAAAGAAGAAGGGATTGAAATTGAGTTAATTAATGCAGGTGGTGCTGATAAAGTAATGGCAGGACTACTTTCTAATGATATTGATGTTGGATTTTCAGGGCCTGAAGCGACTATTTATGTTTATAATAATGGGCAAGAAAATTATATGATTAATTTTTGTCAATTGACTAAAAGAGATGGTAGTTTTATTGTATCTAGAACACCAATTGAAAATTTTACAATGGATATGTTAAAAGGTAAAAGTATTTTAGGCGGTAGAAGTGGTGGAGTACCACTAATGAACTTAGAATATGTTTTAAAAGAAGCAGGTCTTAGTGTTGGTCGTGATAAAGAAGGCTATGATGTTTTAGTAAGAACAGATATTCAATTTAACGCAATGGCAGGAGCATTTGTTAGTGGTGAGGCAGATTTTACAACTTTATTTGAACCAACGGCTTTATTATTAGAAAAAGAAAATAAAGGCTTTGTTGTAACATCTGTTGGTAAATATTCCAAAGAAGTACCATTTACTTCATATTATGTGACAAAAGAATATCTAAATAAAAATGAAGATGTAGTAAGACGTTTTACTAAAGCAATAAAAAAAGCTCAAGATTATTTATTTAGTCATACAGATTTAGAAGTTGCAACAAGTATTCATAAACAATTTAGTGATATATCAATTGAAGATTTAGAAGAAGTGGTTAAAAGATATAGAGAAGCTGATGTTTGGTGTGATAGTCCTTTCTTTAGTGAAGAAGGATTTAATCGATTAATGGATATTATGGAAGAAGCAAATGAACTTGAAAAAAGAGCTGATTTTGACAAAATAGTTACTAATAAGTTTGTTAAATAACCTTAAATATAGTATAATAGATATATATTATATAAGGAGATTATACAAATGAATATTTGGGATAAAACTAAAGAATTAAAATTTGCTTTACCAAGTGATTTAACACCAGGTATGAGTGTTGAATATCCTATGGGAAGTGAATATGAAGAATTAAGATTTGAACTAGTTAAATTTATTGAATGGGTAGAAGAAAACTATAATGTTCAAATACCAGTG
Source organism: Bacilli bacterium (assembly GCA_017409905.1). GTDB lineage: Bacteria > Bacillota_I > Bacilli_A > ML615J-28 > CAG-313 > UBA1231. The sequence continues at coordinate 22,760 of JAFQRV010000027.1, read as the reverse complement.
CTTGTAGATTTTGTGGATAAAAATTATTTAGTAGAAAATGGTAAAAGATGTGGATACTTATTCTATTATCAAGAATTTGTTAATTATCCAGAATTTAATAATGCAGAAGATTTACCATACATTATTGTTCCTGTAAAAGGTTATAAAACTAAATGGTCTTTAAAAGATATTTTAGGATCTTTCGTTGAAGCATTAACAGATTATTTTTCTTGGTTAGATAATAGTTTAGAAGCAAATAGTGACATTCAAGATACAGTAGATGAAATACTAGATAGATATTTTAAATAGTAGGAGTCTTTATGAAACATTTTTTTATAATCAACCCAGCATCTGGTCCAGTTGATTCTAGTACTCTTTTGATTAAAAAAATTAACAAAATATTTGAAACAAAAGATGAACCATATGAAATATATATTACGAAGATGCCAAAAGATTCATTTCGAATCGCAAGTGAAAAAGCTAGTAATTTAGAAGAAGATACAATCTTTTATGCTTGTGGTGGAGATGGCACTAGTTTTGATGTTATTAATGGGATAGCAGGAAAACCTCATGCTTATTTTGCGGTTGTACCGGCTGGTTCTTGTAATGACTTCTTAAAAACATTTAAAGATAGTGATTTCTTTGATTTAGAAGGTTTAATTAATGGTGAATTAAGAAACATAGATATTGGTAAAGTAAATGACTATTATTTCTTAAATGAATTAAATATTGGTTTTGATGCAAGGGTAAATGATGATTGTAATAATTCCAAGATTAAAGCAAAAAGTGTAAAAAAAGCTTATAATCGTGCAATCATTAAAAATTTATTAAAATTTAAAACTCAACAAATTAAAGTATCTAGTAATAATGAAGTTTTAAAAGATGAAAGAATGCTATTATTAGTAGCTGCTAATGGAAAGTATTATGGAGGAAAATATTGTTGTGCTCCATTTGCTGATCCTAGTGATGGTTTATTAGATTTAATTACAGTAAAAAAGATTACTAGAATTCGTTTTGCTACTTTAATAAAAGCATATGAAAAAGGTGACCATTTAAGAAAAGAAAAATACCAAAAGATTGTTCAATGTCAAAAGGTAAATAAGATTGATATTGAAAGTAAAGAAGATATGGTTGTATGTTTAGATGGTGAAATCTTCCACTGGAAACAAATAACAGTTGAAGTTATAAAACACGGGATTAAGATGCTTTTCCCAAAGGGTAAATAATGAAAACATGGCAAGATATTATTGAGATTGAATCGAAAAAAGAATATTTTTTAGAATTAAAAAGAAAAATTGAAGAAGAGAAAAAAGAATATACTGTATATCCAAAGGAAAAAGATTTATTTAGAGCTTTTAAACTAACTCCACTCGATAAAGTAAAAGTGGTATTATTGGGACAAGATCCTTATCATGAAGAAAATCAAGCCAATGGATTAGCTTTTTCTGTTGATAAGGGCGTAAAAGTACCTCCAAGTTTAAGAAATTTATATAAAGAACTACATGATGATTTAGGGATAGATATTCCTAATCATGGTGATTTATCTTCTTTAGCAAAACAAGGAGTATTATTATTAAATACGGTTTTAACTGTTAGAAAAGGAATGGCTCAAAGCCATCACAATTATGGTTGGCAACAATTTACTGATGAAATCATTAAAACTTTAAATGATGAAGAAAGACCTATCGTGTTTATCTTATTAGGAAACGATGCGAAAGAAAAGAAGTGCTTAGTTACTAATACTAAACATTGTATAATAGAAGCAATACACCCATCTCCACTTTCAGCTAATCGTGGTTTTTTTGGAAGTAAGATTTATTCTAAAACCAATGAATTTTTAAAGAAAAACAATATCGATCCGATTGATTTTAATACTATAAATAATGAAGTATATAACTAAAAAGTTATATACTTTTTTTGTTCTATTAATTACTTATGTGCATATAATCAAGTAGGTGATTAGAATGTTTAAAAAGATATTAACAATTATAATTGCATTGTTTTCAATTGTGACAACGTCGAAGTTTCGAGGAACAAAACTGCCTAATGAAGATTTTATCCCTGTAATTAATACAATAAATTCTAATACTTCTAATTATAAATCAGCTATTTTAATTGAAGCTAGTACAAAAACAGTATTAAGTGAAGAAAATAGTGATATTAAATTACCAATGGCTAGTATGACAAAAGTAATGTCTTTAATCTTGTTTTTTGAGGCGATAGAAGAAAAAAGATTAAATATAACCAAAGAACTCACATGTTCTGAATATGCATCAAGTATGGGTGGATCACAAATATTCTTGAGTGTTGGTGAAAGAATGTCAGTCGATGATTTATTGAAAAGTGTTTGCATTGCATCTGCTAACGATGCCACAGTAGTGTTGGCTGAGGCGATTAGTGGAAGTGAAGTTGGTTTTGTTACTTTAATGAATAATAAGGCAAAAGAATTAGGATTAAAGAATACAAAATTTGATAACTGTACAGGATTACCAACTAATAAAGAGCATTATACAAGTAGTTATGATATGGCTATTATGTCTAGTTATTTGATAAATAATTATCCGAAAGTATTAGAATATTCATCAAAATATGAAGATTATGTAAGAGTAGGTACGCCAAAACAGTTTTGGTTAGTAAATACCAATAAACTAGTAAAATCTGTTAATGGTATTGATGGATTAAAAACAGGTTGGACAAATGAGGCGGGATACTGTATTACATCAACAATGGTTCAAGACGGTATGAGGTTGATTGCGGTTGTTATGGGTGCAAAAACTGTAGATGACAGAACTAATAAAGTAATAAGTTTATTTAACTATGGATATAGTAATTATAAATATAAAGTTTTATTACCTAAAAATACAGTTGTTTCAGTTAATAAAAATGTTTTATTATCACCAACTAAACAAAGTATTGTATTAAAAGAAGATTTTGGAATAATTCTAAAAAAAGATGAGGATATTAAAGATTTTCAAACTAGACTTTCTGTTAATAATAAATTAATAAGTAATTATGAGACTGATAATATCGGAACAGCAGAGTTTTATAAAGATGGTAGATTTTTAGGTAGTGTTAACTTATGTATTAAAGAAAAGATAACGAAAAATAGTTTTTTTGAATTATATAAAGAAGTTTTAAAATCAATATTCATCTATTAAGTTATGACAAAAAGATACAATTAAATATAGTAAAATAAAAAAGAGTTTTTAACTAAGTTAAAGACTCTTTTTGAATATATAAATAAGAGGTGGTATGTTTGAATGTCCAAATGACAATTAGGGGTGGAACGTTAGTAATGCGTTTAAAAGGTGATTTAGATCAGGCAAGTATAGAAAGCTTGAAAAGAAAAAGTGTAGATATAATAGATAAATACTACATTAGAAATATTGTATTTAATTTTGAAGAAGTATCTTTTATGGATAGTAGTGGAATAGGATATATTATTGGAAGATATACACAAGTAAAAAATAGAAGGGGAAGAATAATTGTATGCTCAATGAATTCTTTAATTGAAAGAATATTTAATCTATCAGGATTAAAAAGAATATGTAGTGTTGTTGAAAATGAAGAACAAGCTACAAAAATATTGGAGGCAGCATAATGAAAAATGAAATGCATGTTAGTTTTAGTGCTCAAAATAGTAATGTGATTTTTGCAAGAACAATCGCTTTAGGATTTTTAGTTAATTTAAAAATCAGTGTGAATGTTTTAAATGAAATAAAAACTGTTATATCAGAAGCAGTAACTAATGCGATAGTTCATGGATATAAGAATGATGCGACAAAACTAGTAGAAATGGATATGTATATAGATTCAGAGGAATTAACGATTGTAGTAAAAGACTATGGAGTAGGAATTGAAGATGTTGAAGTTGCAAAACAACCAATGTATTCGACAAAAGAAAGTGAAGATAGAGCAGGTCTTGGTTTTACCATTATGGAAGTCTTTACTGATGAATTAGTTGTTGAATCAAAACTAAATGAATACACAATAGTTACAATGAAAAAAAGATATCATGAAGAATAATTATGAAGATATTGTTGATAAATATCAGAATTTAGTATATAAACTTGCAACAAGATTGTATAATGGGAAAACAGAATATGATGATTTAGTACAAGCGGGTTTTTTGGGATTAATAAAAGCAATAGATAATTACGATGCAAATGTTAGTGATAAGTTTATAGCTTATGCTAGTAAATACATTATTTATGAAATGAAAAAAGAATTTAGAAAAAGAAGTTATTTTAATGTAAGTGACTATTTATATAAATTAGCAAATAAAGTCCAAAAGATAAATTCAAATGACTTAAAAGAAATAGCTGAAAGCTGTAATACAAGTATAGAAAATGTATTAATTATTAAGTCTTATAATATGTATACTATTGAAAAAATAGAAGACTATAATGAGATTCCTTCAAATGATTTAAGGTTACCTATAGGGTTAACTTTATTGGAGGAAAAAATCTATAAGATGAGAGTATTGTATCATTATAGTCAAATAGAAATTGCAAATAGTTTATTAATTAGTCAAAGTAGTGTATCAAAGAAATTAAAAATGATTGGTGAAAAACTAATTGATAAATAATGTATAAGAAGTATTATATTTCCTCAAAATATTATGAGGTGATTTTTTTGGATAAAAAGATATTTCAAGAGGCAATCGAAAAGAATAAAACCAAAAGACCAATATTAAAAAATAGTATCTATGCTTTTGTTATTGGGGGTTTAGTTTGTTTAGTAGGAGAAGTAATAAGATTATTATTAATGAGGATATTTAAAGTAGACAATAAAACAGCTAATACTTTAATGCTATTAATATTTATTACATTATCTTCGTTATTCACGGGATTAGGATTATATGATAAGTTTGGTCAAATCGCGGGAGCAGGAGCATTTGTACCAATTACGGGATTTGCTAATTCACTTACTTCCTCAGCTATTGAAAGTAAAAGTGAAGGAATAGTACTAGGGACAATGATGAATATGTTTAAACTAGCAGGAGCTATTATTGTTATTGGGGCTGTTAGTAGTGTACTATTTGGAACAATTATTTATTTGTTGAGGTAATGTATGAAAAGAGTCGGAAAAAATAGTATTTTATTTGATAATGTTTATGTTTTAGAAACGGCTACATCAACTGGTCCTAGAGAAAAAAAAGGTCCAATAGGTGAATATATTGATAAAGATTATGAAAATTTGAATTGTTTAGAAAAGTCTTGGGAAAAAGCTGAGTGTAGACTTCAAAAAGATGTAATTGAAATTAGTTTAAAAAAAGCTTCTTTAGAAGAAAAAGATCTTGATTTAATTGTAAGTGGTGATTTAAATAATCAAATAGTTGTTAGTAGTTTTACTGCAAAAGATTATGATATTCCGCATATTGGAATATATGGAGCTTGTACAACTTCAATACTTTCTTTAATTGTGGGAAGTAATTATATTGATACAAAGACTTTTAATAATGTATTATGTTTGACTAGTTCACATTATGCAACTAGTGAAAAACAATTTCGTTTTCCAACAGAATATGGTGGACAAAAACCCGATACTACCACAACAACTGTTACAGGTAGTGGTGCAACAATTATTACAAATCAAAAAACAACTATAAAAATTACAAAAGCCACAATTGGCAAAGTAATTGATGCAGAATATAAAGATGCACAAGATTTAGGTAAAGCTATGGCACCAAGTGCTGCTGTTACTTTAAAACAACATTTAAGTGATTTTAATCTTCCCGCAAGCTATTATGATTTAATTTTAACTGGGGACTTATCTCTTGGGGGTTCTAAAGTATTTATCGATATTTTAAAAGAATGGGATATTATTATTCCTAATTATAATGATTGTGGATTAATGATTTATGACTTAAATAACCAAGAAGTATTTTCTGGTGGAAGTGGATGTGGATGTGCTGGGGTTGTTGTTAATAGCTATATTATGGCTTTATTAAGAAAAAAGATTTTAAAAAAAGTTTTAGTTATAACAACAGGGGCTTTAATGAATCCAATATCTACTGCTCAAAAAGAATCAATTCCAGGGATTGCACACGCAGTTGCATTTGAGGTGGTTGAATGATGAGTATTCTTTTTGCTTTTTTAATTGGCGGATTAATTTGTTTAATTGGACAATTATTAGTTGATTTATTAAAACTTCAACCAGTTCATGTAACTGTTTCTTTTGTCTTTGTTGGGTCTTTATTAGAATTATTTGGTTTATATGATAATATAATTAAATTAGCAGGTGCCGGAGCGTTATTACCAATATCTAGTTTTGGACATACTATGACTCATTCAGCTGTTGAACTTGCGGTAAAAGGGAGTTACTTAGATTTATTTGGGGGAGTATTCCAACAAACCAGTAGTGGAATTGCATATGCAATAGTAATTGCTTTTATTTGTAGTTTAATCTTTAAACCTAAAGGATAATATGAAACTAGTCGATAATCAATTAATTAATGAAGAAAAACTAGATCATTTATTAAATATTGGGACATCTTATGATCTAGGTAAAAGAGAGTTATTTATCTTAAATAAAAGAAATTTAATTTACACAAATAATTTTTTAGTAAATACAGAAGCTTTAATTCAAATTATTCAAAGTTTATTAATAACAATAAATGAACAAGAAGATTATTTTGAAAATATTTATGGAAGACTATCTAGTATTAGTGTTTCAATTGAAAATGACTTAAAAACAATTACAGAAGAAATTATTAAGGGTTTAGCAGTCATAATTGTTGGTAATAGTTCAAAAGCTTTAGTGATTGATATTAGAAATTATCCCACTAGAGGAGTAAGCGAACCTGATAGTGAAAAAGTTGTGAGAGGTAGTAAAGAAGGCTTTACAGAAAATATTGCGACTAATGTATCATTGGTTAGAAGAAGAGTTAAAACTACTGATTTAATGGTTATAAAGTATGTGATTGGTGAATTTAGTAAAACAGAGATTGCGGTTATTTATTTAAAAAGTAAAGTTAATAGAAAAGCTTTAAATGAATTAATGAATAGACTTGACAATATTAAAGTATCAGAATTAACTATGACAGATAAAGCCTTAGAAGAATTACTCACAAAAAGACCTTTTTCGCCATACCCTATGGTAAAATATACTGAGCGTCCAGATACTTTAGTAATTCACTTATATCAGGGCTTATTTGGGATTATTGTCGATACATCTCCATCTGTAATGCTTGCGCCAACAACAATATTTGACCATTTTCAGGCTCCTGAAGAATACAGACAAACTGCTATGAGTGGAACATTTTTAAGAATATTAAGATTTTTAGGAATCTTTATTTCTTTTTTATTAGTACCTTTGTGGTTATCTATAGTAAATACAATAGACTTTAAAAACACAATATTAGAACAAGTTATGCATTTAGAATATTCTAGAACAATTATTTTTATTCAAGTAATCCTTGGTGAAATTAGTATTGAACTAGTCCGAATGGCTTCTATTCATACCCCTAATTCATTATCAACTTCAATGGGACTAATTGTAGGAATTGTATTAGGTGGGATTGCTGTAGAACTAGGAATTATATCTAATACTATTTTACTCTTAACCGCAATATCAGCAGTAGGGAGTTTTATAACACCTAGTTATGAACTATCTCTTGCAAATAAAATGTTAAAGTTAATTTTAATAGTATTTAGTTACTTATTTAAATTACCCGGTTTAATAATTACTTTAATTCTCATCTTTATCTATTTATTAACTTTAAGAAGTTTTAATGAAAGTTACTTAAAACCTTTAATCCCTTTTAACTTAAAAAACTTAATAAAACAGTTTATTCGTATTCCCTATCGTAATAATAAATAATTTAATTGTAAAATAACAAAAAATATGATACAATAATAACAAGTTAAATTATAGTAAAGGAAAATAATATGAGTAAAATAAGAATTGAAGCATTGGGAGGAATGGGTGAAAACGGTAAAAACATGTATCTTGTTGAAGTCGATCAACAAATATTTGTTTTAGATGCTGGTTTAATCTATCCACAAATTGACTTATATGGTATTGATGCTGTAGTCCCTAATATTGATTATCTAATTGAAAATCAAGAAAAAATTGCGGGAATATTTATCTCTCATGGTCATGATGATCATATTGGTGCTCTACCATATTTATTAAAAAATATTAAAACAAAGGTGTTTGGAACACATTTCACAATTAGTTTAATTGAAACTTTATTAAAAGGTGATGGACTAAATATTAGTGATTATAAATTATTTAGAATAAATAGTAATAAAACATTAAAGTTTGGTAATGTTCAAGTATCATTCTTTAATGTTAATCATGCATTACCTGATTCATCTGGTATAATTATTCATACAAAAGATGGAGATATTGTTTACGCAACAGATTTTAATTTTTCAAAAGCTTTAAATGAAAGATATAAAATATCTTATGATAAAATCTTAGAACTATCAAAAAATAAAGTTTTAGCGGTAATGGCTGAAAGCGTGGGTATATCTGATTATAACAGAACAACAAATGATCAAAGATATGAAATTGATATTTATAATAGTTTTATTAAAGATTATAAGAATATCTATATTGCATGTTATTCAACTGATGTATCAAGAATTCAACAAATAACTAATTTAGCAGTTAAACTAGGTAAAAAGATTGCGGTTGTCAGCAGAAAACATGAACAAATTATTAAAACTGCTATAGAAACAGGATACTTAGATATTCCCCATGATTCATTTGTCGAACTTGATGGAACAATTACTGAAAACTTAGTAGTCTTTGTTGTAGGTAATTTTACCGATCCATACTATTTAATAAGCCGAATGATTAATGGACAAGTAAAGAATGTTAAAATTAATCAAGATGATTTAATTATTGGTTTATCTGATGCATTAGGTGGTACAGAAAAATATGTTCTGCATGTTTTAGATGAAATATATCGTAAAGATATTAACTACTTACCAATTGAAAATAAAATCTTAAGAACATCTCATGCTACTAAAGATGATTTAACACAACTTTATGCAATTAGTAAACCTAAATATATTATTCCAATTAAAGGTGAAGAACGTCATTTATCAAGACATTTAGACTTATTAGAAGAGTTAGGATATGATAATGAAATCTTAGACTTAACTGACGGAAAAGTAATTGAATTTGTTGATGGCAAATTTACTAATTATTCTGAAATTAAAATTGGAGAAGTTTATGTTGATGGTACATTAACTGGTTCAGTTAATGAAGAAATAGTTAATGAAAGAAATCTTTTAGCAACAGATGGCGTAGTAGAAGTAGTTGTTTATATTGATTCTAAAAACAAAAAGATTGTAAAACCTGCAAACATTATTACTAAAGGTTTTGTTTATACAGTCTTTAAAGAAGAAGATTTAGAAAATTTAAAACATACTGTATCAAATGTAATTGAAGCCTACTTTAAAAAGAAAAAGATTGTTATGAGTGATTTAGAATCAGCAATTAATCATGAACTTAAAAAAGGAATCAGAAAGATTATTAAGACTTCTACTATGATTATTCCAATTGTTGTTGATTTAAAAAATATTAAGTATTAAAATGCATATATTGACAAATTTATAAATCTCTTAACCTAATTACTTGCGTAAAAATACGATTTGTAGTATAATATATCTATGGTTTTATAGGAGGAGACAATTATGCGTATTAATGTCTTATTAAAATGTAGTGAATGTGGTGAAGAAAATTATCTTACTCAAAAAAACAAACGTAATACTCCTGATCGTTTAGAGCAAAAAAAGTATTGCCCACGTTGTAAGAAACCTACAATTCACAAAGAAAAGAATAAGAAATAAGAAAAAATCCAATCATATGATTGGATTTTTTTATTTCATAAACTGACAACATTTTAATACCACTTTTGTTAAAATACTAAAAGAGGTATTTATATGGCTAAAGAAAAATATTCCCATTATGAAAAAGAACAAAAAGATTTAACATTCTACTATGAAATAGTAGGCATACTTTGTATAATTATTCCCATACTAGGTTTTGCAAGACTTGGCAATATTGGCTTTTATATCATGTTAATTTTTAAAATAGTCTTTGGAGATTGGTATTTTTTATTTTTACTTACTATTCTTTGTTATGGATTAAGATGCTTAATTTATCATAAACCAATGGATTTAAAAAGAATGCGGGTAATTGGCATTGTTTTAATATTATTAGGAATCATGATTTTATCACATTTTCCAATGCATAAATATTTAGTTAGTTTTGATACAGAAAATACTGGTGGATATTTTAGGAAGACTTTAGGATTATATCTTGATTATTTTAAGAATTATTATGATGGAATGGTTGTAGGTGGAGGAATAATTGGAGCCATTTTCTTTTATATGTTTTATTCTTTAGTATCAACTATTGGGACTAGTTTTATGATCATTGTTTTTATTTTTGTCGGATTAGTTTTTTTTACTGAAAAGACAATAAATGAATTCTTAGGAATTATTTTCAAAAGAGTTATAAAGGTATATAAGTTTTTTCAAACGAAGTTTAAAAGTTTTAAATATGAAATAAAAGTACCAATTCCTAATAAACATAAAATTAAATATAGTGACTTAATTGAATCAGATAATATTAAATATGAATCTTTAGAATTAAAAAAAGCCTTAGAATATAAAGAAAAATTAGCTATTCTTTTAAATAAATTAAATATCTTTTATGGAGAAATTATTATTACAGTAGGATACAACGTAACTACTTTTTTAATTGATAGTGTAGCTTATATTGATATGTCTTTATTAAATAATAAAATAAAAACAATAACAGATAATAATTTTTTAATAAAAAAAGATGTTAAAACGAAGAAAACAATTATTGAAATCAATAACTTATATGAAAGTAACTTAAATATTAAAAGTGCACTAGATATCCAAAATAAAAAAGAGGCTTATTTTGAATTTCCAATTGGTATTACAACATTAAAAGAATTAAAAATAATAAATACATTAACAAATGCTAACCTTTTAATTGAAGATATTGAATTAAATAGTATTAGTTTTATTAAATCTTTAATTACAATGTATTATATTAAGAATAAATTAAGAGACTTTAAAATCATGTGTTTTACGGAATTAATAGGAATTAGTAAACTTAAAAAAGTATTCGATATTAATCAAATAATCGAACTTGCAAATAATACATTAAATAAATTAAGTGATGATTCAGATAATAATATAGATGAATATAATAATAAACATCCAAAAGATAGAATAAAGCATTATTTAATTATTTTAACCGATAATGAAATACAAAATAAAGATATAAAAGATAAATTGGTATTTTTATTACAAGTTGCGGATAAGATTGGGTTTTTTATAGTATTATTAACAAAAGATAAAAGTTTAGTAGATATTGTATATGAAAACTATTTTGATTTCCAATTACATTTTAAAAATTCAAAAAGTATAGAGGTTAGTAAACAGATTACACCACTTGAATGTTTTTTAACATATAAAGGAGAAATTGAAAGAATAACTCCTGTTAGTTTAAGCAATAAAGAGTTTGAAGAATTTAAAGATAGATATTAAAAAATAGCCTATAAATAGGCTATTTTCTTTCGTTTTTCCATTTTTTAATTTGTAGATATCTTTCTTTAAATGCAGATTCAATTTTAGAAGAATCTTTTGGTTCATAGTATTCTCTATCTACTAAATTATCTGGTAGATATTGTTGATTTACCCAAGCATTTGGAAAGTCATGTGGGTACTTGTATGGAGTTTGTTTAGGATCAAATGAAGGTAGATTTTTTAAATGAAGTGGTAGAGGTCCACCACGTCCATTTTCTACATCTTCAATTGCTTTAGATAATGCAAGATATGCTGAATTAGATTTTGGTGATAATGCCATTTCAATGACAATTGTAGCAAGAGGAAGTCTTGCTTCTGGATTACCTAATTCTCGTGCGGCATCACAAGCTGCTTTAACTTTCGGACCAATTGAAGGATTTGCGAGTGAAATATCTTCATAAGCAATACAAAGAAGCCTTCTACATAAACTTTGTAAATCATCGGCCGCAATTAATTTAGCAAGATAGTATAATGCAGCATTTACATCACTTCCTCTAATTGATTTATGTAAGCCACTTAATGTATCGTAATAATTATCTTGATTTTTATCAAAATTAATATTGGCTTTTTGAATTGCACTTTCCGCAAGTTCTAAAGTAATTTCTTGATCTTTTGAAATATAAGCTAAAGTTTCAATATTATTTATTAAACTTCTGATTTCAAAGCCAGAAACATTTACTAAATAATCAACAACATTTTCATTTTGTAGTTTTATATTTAAATATTCACAGGCTCTGTTAATTATTGTAATTAAGTTTTCTTTTTTTAATTCATTTAATTTATAAATATGACATCTTGATCTAATGGCAGGGTTTACAGAATGATATGGATTAACAGTAGTTAAACCAATCATGATTACTGTTCCATTTTCCACATATGGAAGAAGAAAATCTTGAATGTCTTTTTTCATTCGGTGGATTTCATCGACAACCAATATTGTTTGATCATTAAATCTTGCATCATTAACTATTTGTTTTAAGATTTCTTTATTATCAGTAGAAGCATTAAAACGATGACTTGGAATTCCACTCATCTTACATGTCGCCTCAGCTATAGTTGTTTTACCACAACCAGCATCACCATATAAGATAAAGGAAAACAAATGATTATTTTCAAGCATTTTTCTTAATACACCATTTGGTCCTACTAAATGATCTTGTCCAACAATTAAATCATAGTGAGTTGGACGCATACTAAAAGCTAAGGGTTTCATAATTAATACTCCTTTTGAAATATTATAACATTAAATAATAAATTATGCAAATAATAAGTTGAGAGAAGTATTCACATTAAGTTCATATAATTTTATCTGCTTTTTCACTCATAAAAATTGATTATGTGATATAATATTAATATATTATGGAGGAATCTATGGATAGAATTTTAATTGTAGATGATGAAGCGAACATTCGTGAATTAATAAAAAAATATGCTAAGTTTGAAAACTATGAAGTAGATGAAGCAACTAATGGATTAGAAGCTATTGAAATGGTTAGAAAAAACCATTATGATATTATTATTATGGATGTAATGATGCCTGAACTTGATGGATTTTCTACTATCAAAGAAATTAAGAAAGAATTTGATATTCCAGCTATTGTCTTATCTGCTAGAGGAGAAGAATACGATAAAATCCATGGTTTTGATTTAGGAATTGATGATTATGTTGTAAAACCCTTTTCTCCTAAAGAATTATTAATGAGAGTAAATGCGATTCTTACAAGATATCGTACAACTGTTAATAATAAAGAAAATACAGTTTTATGGACATATAAGAGTTTAGTTATAGATGATAGCGCAAGAATTGTGAAAATAAATAATGAAAGAATTGAAATGACTCCTAAAGAATATAATTTATTAATGTATTTAATTAATAATGAGAATAAAGCAGTTACAAGAGAACAAATTTTATCACAAATTTGGGGTTATGATTTCTTTGGTGATGATAGAACATTAGATACTCATATGAAATTATTAAGAAAAAAACTTGGGGATTATGGACAATGTATTGTTACCCTAAGAGGAATAGGATACCGCTTTGAAAAAAACTTATCGTAGTTTAAAGTGGAATGTAGTATTGTTATTTACACTTTTTTCAATAATATTATATTTATTGATTTGGTTTACTCAAGCAATAATGACTAATTTTATTTATCGAAGTGTAAAAGTAAAAAGCATCAGAGAACTACAAGAGGAATTAGTTGAAGTCATTCAAGATGTTGACGTGGCTGAACCTCATGAGTTTTATAAGTATCGTGAAGTTTTCATGGAAAATGTTAATAGTGCTGAATCAGATGTTTGGATTATCTATTATGATAATTATAACGGTAGTATAAATATCGCTTATGCAAATAAATATTTCTCTGAAACTCCAACCATTTGTATTGAATCTTGGAATGAATATCATCATAGATTAGGAGAATTTACAATTAAAGATAAAAATTCTTATGCAAAAGGAGAAATAATAAATGACAAAACAGGTAAAACTGTTATGTTATTTATTAGTACTGAATTTACTTTTTTTGATGTAACTCAAAGGGTATTTTCAAGTCAGTTTATTATTATAACTATTATCGTTTTTATAATGAGTATTGCGTTTGCAGTAATTATGCACCATAAGATTGTTAAACCTATAGCATCAATTACTAAAGGGGCTCAAGAACTTGCTAAAGGTAATTATGATGCTAAGTTTGAAGCAGAAGGCTATTTAGAGATTGAGGAATTGTCAGATACGCTAAACTACGCCGCAAATGAATTAAGCAAATTGGATGGGTATCAAAAAGAATTAATGGCTAATGTCTCTCATGATTTAAGAACACCACTTACATTAATATCTGGTTATAGTGAAATGATGAGGGATTATCCCGGAGAAAGAACAGAAGAAAATTTACAAGTAATTGTAGATGAGTCAAAGAGACTAACAAAATTAGTTAATGATATAATATCTCTTACTAAGATTCAAACTAGTAATAATGATTTAGAAAAAGAAAGTTTTAATCTAACTGATTCAATTAAAGATATAGTATATAGACAAGAAAAACTAATTGAAGAGTTAAATATAAAGATTGTTTTTGAATTTGAAGAAGAAGTAAACATTTTTGCAAATCAAGAACAACTAGAAAAAGTAATTTATAATTATATTAATAATGCAATTAATTATGTAGGTTTAGATAAAACAGTAATAGTGAAACAAATAGTTGAAAATGATTATGTTAAAATATCAGTTATTGACCATGGCGTTGGTATTTCCGAAGAAGAATTACCAAATATTTGGGATAGATATTATAAAGCGAAGACTCATAAAAGAGCAACTATTGGCTCAGGACTAGGACTATCAATAGTTAAAACAGTATTGGAAAAACAAGGATTTGAATACGGTGTAAATAGTAAGCTAAATGAAGGTAGTGAATTTTGGTTTAAAACAAAAATTTATAAAGAAAATTAGTCAACTACATATCATTTATACTTCACATAAACTTAACATTCATATGTTATAATATATTTGCATCAAGTGGTGAAGGATGCATTTACAAGGCACCATCATTCCCTCTATTTCCAAATAAATAACTATTCTTTTAAAAAAATAAAAATTGGTGCCTTGTAATTAATAATGGAGGGAAAAAATGAATAAACAAAGAAAAGTATCAGTATTTCTATTAGCTATATTAGTAGTAATACTAGTTGGGTTTGGTGCATTAATCTTAGGGATAATGGCCCCAAATACAGAAAACACTGGTGACATTAAAAATAATGTTACTAACAATATTACTAATAATGTGGTAACATATGATGATTTAACAATCACCGATGTTGATAAAGCAATACAAGTAGCTGTTAAAAAAGTTGAATCAGCTGTGATTGGTGTAACATCTAATGCAATTATTAAAAGTGGTAGCGGAATCTTCTCAAAAGAAACAGAAGCCGGATATTCAACAGGTAGTGGTGTAATTTATAAACGTGTTCCTGTATATAAAGATGAAGTATTAGTTAATTATATTTATTATGTTGTAACTAATCGTCACGTTGTAACACTTGCTGAAGAAGATAAAGCAAAATATACAGGAATTAAGGTATATGCATATCTTGGAGATGAAGATATTGAAATCGAAGCTAAAGTTGTTGGTTTTGATGCGAAAGTTGATATTGCTTTAATTACTTTTGAGTCACCTAAATATATTGAACCAGTAAAATTTGCAGATAGTGATAAACTTGAAAAAGGTCAATTAGCAATAGCTGTTGGTAATCCTGGTGGTTATGAATACTATGGTTCTGTAACATTTGGTGTAATTTCTTCTCCTGAAAGATACATTTCAACAGATACTGATAATGATAACACAGATGATTTTTATGCTGAATATATTCAACATGATGTTGCGATAAATCCAGGTAACAGTGGTGGTGGATTATTTAATATTAATGGTGAATTAATTGGAATTAATACCTTAAAATTAGTTGATAATACAATTGATAATATGGGTTTTGCAATTCCATCAAATGTTGCCAGAAATATTTTAGTTGAATACATTGAAAAAGGTAAATTAATTCAAAGACCAAAACTAGGTGTATTAGGTACTGAAATTAGATCTTTAACATCTGCTATCATTGAAAATAGTGAAGATATCATTGATATACCAAATATCTATAACGGAGAAAAGAGTTATGGTATCTATGTTATAGAAGTATATGATGGAACAACTATCGCTCAAACAGAAATTGATAAACATGATATCATTTTAGAAATTAATGGTATTAAGTTAACTAGAATGTATATTGTTAATTCAAAATTAAATTCATTAATTGAAGGTTTCCAAGTAGGAGAAACAGTTACAATTAAATATTATGATAGATCTAGTAACTCTATTAAGAGTGTAGATGTTATTTTAAAACCATAAGAAAGTTCACTTTGTGAACTTTTTTTCATTTTTAGTGTATTATTCTTCATAATATGTTATAATTCTTAATGATAAAGAAAAGGAGGTAGAAAAATGTTCTTAAAAGTAACAAACTTAAGTATGACTTATGATAAAAAGACTTTATATGACAATGCTTCTTTTTCAATTAATCGTGGTGAAAAAGTTGGTATTGTTGGTAGTAATGGTACTGGTAAAACAACTTTAATTAATATTTTAAATGGTGATATTATTCCAGATAGTGGAAATATTGAGTTTGATAAAAAGATTAAAGTAGGTTTTTTAGATCAGTATTTAAGAATTGATAAAAATTTAACTATTAAACAATATCTACATTTAGCTTTTGAAGAATTAAATAAAGTGTCTAAAAAAGCTGAAGAAATTCAAGAAAAAATCATTCATACAACTAATGGTGATGAACTAGATCGTTTAGTTAATACTCTATCAATTCTTCAAGAAAGATTAGAAGATGGGGATTATTATCAAAATGATTCAAAGATTATGCGTATTGCATCAGGTCTTGGAATTACTAACTATGGTATGGATACTCTAATGGGTAAATTATCAGGTGGACAAAAGATTAAGATAATTCTTGCGAAATTATTATTAGAACAACCTAATTTATTAGTTCTTGATGAACCAACAAACTTTTTAGATGTTACTCATGTAGATTGGTTAGTTAAATATTTAAAAGAATATAAAGGTACTGTTTTAATGGTATCGCATAATCAAGAATTCTTAAATGAAGTTGCAACCGCAATCCTTGATATTGAGTTTAATAAAATTACTAAGTATCGTGGTAATTATGATGCTTTTGTAGTGAAAAAAGCTTTTGCGATTGAAAACCATGAAAAACAAGTTAAAGCAAATATTCGTGAAAGAAAAGAATTACAAGAATATATTGATAAGAATAAAACAAGAGCCTCAACTGCAAAAATGGCTCAAAGTAGACAAAAGAAGTTAGATAAGATGGAAAAGATGACTAGTATGTCTGTAAATCATAAGAAACTCCATTTAACATTTAATTATCAAAGTATTTCTTCTCATAAGTTCTTAGAAGTAAAAGATTTAGAAATTGGTTATTATTTTTCTTTACTTCCACCTATTAGTTTTGAAATCAAAAGTGGAACAAAACTGGCAATAACTGGTTTTAATGGAATAGGTAAATCAACTTTATTAAAAACTTTAATTGGTGAATTAAGACCAATTAAAGGTGGATTTAGATTTGTTGATGATGCTAAAATAGCATATTTTGCACAAGAACATGAATGGGAAGATGATACACTTACACCATTTCAAGTAATATCTAATCTATATCCAGAAAAAGATGCTAAATGGATAAGATCAGAACTTGCCAAAGCAGCTCTTACTGGTGAACAAACAATGCAGCCAATTAAGACTTTAAGTGGTGGTGAACAATCAAAATTAAAACTAGCAATTGTAATGCTTCAAAGAGCTAATGTTTTAATACTTGATGAACCAACAAACCATTTAGATCAAGAAGCAAAAGATTCATTATTAGAATTATTAAAAAAATATCCAGGAACTGTTATTTTTGTATCCCATGAAAGAGCGTTCTTAAATGAACTTGCGACAAAAATATTCAGTATTGAAGAATTATTAATTTCATAGAGGTAATATTATGATTCATTTATTAGTAGGAATTCCCGGTAGTGGTAAATCAACATATTCAAAAGAATTAAAAGAAATTTTAAAATGTGAAGTAATCTCAACTGATAATGTTCGTAATATGCATCCAGATTGGGAAGAACCACTAGTTTGGGAACATGTTTACTTTTTAGCTGCAGAAGCTTTAAAAAATAATATCGATGTTATTTTTGATGCAACTAATCCAACAGTAAAGGTTCGTAAAAGATTTATGGATGAAGTATCTAAACACAATGTTACTTTAAATATAGGAGCATATTATTTTGATACTCCTTGGGAAGAATGTCGTGACCGAGTAATAAAAAGAAACGATATGCCAGGAGAAAGATTCTTACCACCAGAAGTAGTAGAATCTTATGGAAAATCAATTACTAAACCAACATTTGAAGAAGGTTTTAAATTTATTAAAACTATCCAATATGGTAAAATTGTTGAGGAATTATACGATGAATAATTTAAGAGAAATAAAACTAGAAGAAATGAATATTGACCCATTTAAAGATTTCCGTAATTGGGCATTAGTAACAGCTTATACCAATGGTAAACATAACACAATGACTATTGGTTGGGGTGGACTTGGTGTATTATGGCGTAAGAATGTAGCAACTGTTTACATTAGAGAAAACAGATACACTTATGAATTTATTGAGAAAGCTGATTACTTTACAATCTCTTTTTATGAAGAAAAATATAAACCAGCACTTACTGTTTATGGAACAAAAAGTGGAAGAGATATTGATAAAGATCAAGAAACTGGATTTACTCCTGTTATTTTAGATGGTGCTGTAACTTATGAAGAAGCTAGTTTAACAATCGTTTGTAAAAAACTTTATCAAGCTAAATTAGAACCAGAATTTTATTTAAATGAGGTTGCGGCTGAGTTTTATAAACTAAATGATGATGGTACAAGACATCATTTATATATTGGAGAGATAATTAAGATACTTAAAAAATAGAAAAATATTATAATAACTCTTGTTATTTCACAAAGTTTATGGTATAATAACTATGTTATTAGTATAAAATACTTTATATGGAGGCCAATATGTATTTTTTAGATTACATTTTATTAGCAATTGCCATCTTATTAATATTAATTATCGTACTTCAAAATCCTAAATCTGAAGCTATGAATACTTTTTCTGGTGAAAAAGGCGATAGAGCTAAGATGAAACAACGTGGTTTTGAAAAAACAATTAATAATGCAACTACTGTTTTATCTGCATTATTCTTTGTTGTATCATTATTATTATTGATTTTTGATCGCTAATATAAAGGCCGTAAGGCCTTTTTTGTTCATTTAGAAAGGAGGTAACATGAAAGACAGAATTCTAGAGTTAATGGAACAAGAAAATTACCATGCAATGGTTCCTAGACAAATAATGAAAGTACTTGATAGTGATGACTTAGTAATGGTTATGAAGACATTAAACGAATTAGAAGATGAACATTTGATTATTCATGATCAACATGGACATTATGCCTTACTTAGTTACTTTGATGTCTATTTAGGAACAATTGATATAAAAGAATCAGGTTTTGGATTTGTAAGAATTAGTGAAGATACTAAAGATGTTTTTGTTAAAAGAAAAGACACATTAAATGCTTTAGATAAAGATTTAGTGTATGTACAAATTACTAAAAATGATCCAAGAGGACCTGAAGGAATAGTTATTGATGTTGTAAAAAGAAACACGATCTTTTTAATAGGGGTTTTGAAAAAACACAACAATCATTACAATTTAAAATTAAATGATAAAAGAAGTTATTTGAATATGACAATTTTACCCAAAAATATTAATACCGCAAAAGTTGGTGATGTTGTAAAAGTCATTATTACCGATTTTGGTGATGGTAGAAACTTAAGAGGTAAAGTTGATAAAGTTTTAGGTTCAAAAGAAGAACCTGGAATGGATATTCGTATAATGGTTGAGAATGCTAAAATTCCTGTTAATTTTAGTAGTGATGCTTTAAATGAAGCAATTTCTTTAGATAGTAATATAGAGTTTAAAGATCGAATTGATCGAACAAATGAAATGATTGTAACTATCGATGGAAATGACGCAAAAGACTTTGATGATGCAATTACTGTTAAAAAAATTGATCAAGATACTTATTTATTAGGGGTTTATATTGCGGATGTATCTCATTATGTTAAAGTTAATTCATTTTTAGATATTGATAGTTCACAAAGAGCTTTTAGTTGTTATTTACCAAATGGGGTAATTCCAATGTTACCATTTGAACTATCTAATGAACTTTGTAGTTTAAAACCCAATGAATTAAGATATGTTTTAGCATGTGAGATGACTATTAAAGATGGAAAAGTCGTTGATAGTGAAATCTTTAAAGGTGTAATTAAAAGTAAAGCTCGACTTACATATGAAAATGTTAATAGAATGTTTGAAGAAAATAGTCTTCCAAATGAACTTGGAATGTTAAATGATGCTAAAAGTTTATATGAAATTTTAAGTAAAAAAAGACATGATAAAGGTTCACTTGATTTTGAAACAAAAGAAGCAAAGATAATATTAGATGAAGAATTAAAAGCAATTGATGTAGTATTAAATGTTCGTGGAATTAGTGAAAAGATGATTGAAGAGTTTATGATTTTGTGTAATGAAACAGTTACAGAAAGAATTGCTTATTTAGATTTACCTTTCTTATATCGTATTCATGAAGAACCAAAAAGTGAAAAAATGGCTGAACTTGTAGAAATTGCTAAAATCATGGGTGTAACAATTCCCAAAAAACAAAATAGCATTAAGCCTTTATTCTTACAACAAATCCTAGAAAAACCAGAAACTAAAGAACAAAAAGCTATTTTTAATCATTTGATATTAAGAACTATGGCTAAAGCAAGATATAGTGAATCAAATGTAGGTCACTTTGGACTAGCAATTGATAATTATACTCACTTTACTTCACCAATTAGAAGATATCCAGATTTAGTAGTTCATCGTTTAATTAAAGATTACTTATTAAATGAAAATAATTATCAAGATATTGATTTAGAAGCATATTTAGAAAATATTTCAGAATACACAAGTAATGTTGAAAAACAAATTGAACGCTTAGAACGTGATGTTGAAGATATGAAAAAAGCTGAGTATATGCAAAAACATCTTGGTAAAATTTATAAAGGAATTGTTTCGGGAGTTCAAAAATGGGGATTTTATGTTGAACTAGATAATAGTATTGAAGGTTTAGTAGATGCTGATTTCTTAAGTGATGAAGGATATTACTTTGATGAATTAAGAAATATTTGGACAAGAAGAAAAGAAGAAAAGTTCCAAATTGGCACAAATGTCTTAGTAAAAGTTGTTGGTGCATCAAAAGCTAATGGAACTATTGACTTTATCTTAGTAGAGGGTGATATAGATGAAAAGTAATAAAAAGATTATTTGTCAAAATAAAAAAGCCCATCATGAGTACTTTATTGAAGATACTTATGAATGTGGCATTGTTTTAGTAGGTACTGAAATTAAGTCTATTAGACTTGGAAAAGTTAGTATTAATGAGGCTTACTGCCATGTAAAAAATGGTGAAATGTTTATTGAAGGAATGCATATTTCTAAATATGAATTAGGAAATATCTTTAATCATGATCCTGAAAGAACAAGAAAACTATTATTACATAAAAGAGAAATCTTAAAACTGCATGGTCATGTTCAACGAGATGGTTATACTTTAGTTCCACTTACAGTTTATATTGAAAATGGAAAGTGTAAGGTAGAATTAGCACTCGCAAAAGGTAAAAAGCTTTTTGATAAGAGAGAAACACTTAAAGAAAAAAGTATTAAACATGATCAAGAAAGAAATTTTAAAATTAATTAGTATTATAGAGATTGGACTTTAATTGTTCAATCTCTTTTTCTAAATCTTTAACTCGACTTAGTAATTCATTATTATAGTTGTTAATATAAGGTTTAGTCCCCATTGTTAATAATACTTGACCAACACACTCTAACCAGTTGCCAATAGCATTTTGTTCAGATTGTGTAAGAAATTGGCCAATTACAAGTCCCGTTAAAGAAGCGATTGTTGCAAATTCAGTTGGTGTTAAAGATTCTAACCATTTGGAAAATTCTGAAAAACCTGGATCTTTCATATAAACCACCATTATATAATATGCTTATTCATTTGAAAAAAAGATGTATAAATGATATAATTTAATAAATGCGGTGATGGCGAAATTGGTAGACGCGCTACTTTGAGGGGGTAGTGCTCGTATGAGCATGTCGGTTCAAATCCGATTCTCCGCACCATTTTTTGAAATCTATAGGTCTTCTGAAAAGTGGATCTATTTTTTATTTTTATAGGGTATTTTAGCCAAATTTGGTTATAATATCCTATTTTTTACCTATTTATGAAACATTTAGATTTAATGACTAATAGTTGTATTTACAACTATTGAAGACTGACCACGGACTCGAACCAATAAGAGATAATGGTGGAAATATATTTGGGATTATGGTATAATAACTATAAGATAAATTAGAATTTGACGAGGTGTTTCAATGGTTAGAATAGCAAGAAATAAAGACAGTCGTGTTTTGGCAGAAATGGCTGTTCAAATGTGGGATAGTCATACTGTTGATGAATTAGAAGCAGAGTT
>JAFQRV010000026.1 GCA_017409905.1 Bacilli bacterium | reverse complement strand
CAAACCAGCCCGTGTTAAAAGGTTAGTTCGATTTTGCAAGGCGTGGCGTCTGCAAAAATTGCAAACGTCTGTCTTTTTGCAACTTAATATATCTTCATACAGATTATTGGCTTTGATTAGATAAAGGGATTTAGGTATAATCGATGCCTACCACGATGTGGGCAAGATATATCGGCTCATATTTGCATATGAGTAGGTATATGCATCATTATCTGATGCGGTTATAAGTAAATCGATTTAAGTAAAAAGTCATAACTTTTTAGTATAAAAAGAAGCTAAGCTACATACAATAATAGTTTAGCCACCATAATTATATAATTTCGATTTTAAATAATTTGTTGTATTATGTCGTTGATATTAAATTTTTATTTATTTCTCTTAATAGGGTTTTCTATTATAACAAAATTTTAAAAATAGTAAAACTAATATGTTTATAGCAAAAAAAAGAGAACATCAAAATTGTTCTCTTCTCACTTTAAAAGTATTTCATTTTTACTTATTATATTTAGTAGTTTGCCTCTGTATTTATCATGATATTTTCTAAATCAAAACTATTTATAATCACTGGTTTTATTTTTTTCCATGGACTATACCCATTATATAATTGATGGAACGGATGATGATGCACAGCTGTTTGAATTCTATTATGTTTTCTGTCAGTAATGATACAAATATAAGGCAATTCATCTATTCCATAAACTTGTTTGATCATTTTTACATATTCTTTATTTTGCAATTGATAATCAAAATGCTCTACATCATTTTGATAATTCCAATGACAATAAGTAATATTATCATAATCCTTATTAATTTTTTCAAACTCCTTAAAACTTAATCCAATAAATAATTCATCTTCATCTGGATTGTAAGACAAAATGATCATATAAATTCCTCCCCATACTTTTCAGTCAATTTTCATAATATTTTTTCGTTATACTATTTCATCATACAAAGCCAATTAGCATCATTTAAAATTTCAATCATTTCTTCTGGGAGTTTATTTTTTACAGCCTCAATTAATTCACTTGAAATTTCATCATAATAAGCTTCTGCAATTGCACAGCTTATAGCAGCTGTAGTGTCACAATCGCCACCAATTGAAATTGTAGTTCTAAGACAATCTTCAAAATCTTCACTAATTAAAAAACAATAAATTGCCTGTGGAACTGATTTTTGACATGTTTCATCAAACTTAAAGTTTTTTCTTAAGTCTTCATAATCCATTTTAGCAATTTCAGGATACATACTAATTGCATATTGTTGTAATTCTTCTTTTGAAGCTCCATTTCTTGCTTTAAAAATCATTTGTGCAACTACTTCAGCACCTTTCATTCCTTCAGGATGATTATGAGTAACACTAGTAATAGTTTTACATGCATCTAACATATCTTCCTCAAAATCTAACATCCATCCTACTGCACTTACTCTCATTGCACTACCATTACCACATGAATTGTAAGGTTCTGGATTTTCTAAATTCATCCATCTACAAAACATGCCTCCAAATCCTGAATAAGGATACTTTCTCGCCCATTTTTGTAAGTATTTACTTGCTTCTTTTTGATCATATGGATTTTCTGCATGACATAACCAATCCATTACAGCAATAGTTAATACAGTATCATCTGTAAATGTAGATTCCTCTGTTATCAATTTAAAATCTTTTCTTCTTATATTGTTGAATTCAAATCTTGAACCAACAACATCTCCAATAATTGCACCAATCATTTTAATACACGCTCCTTTTTAATTTATATTCATTTATTTTTAAATTATATATCTTAAGTAAGTACTACTAGTCATATGAACATCAAGATAAAGAATTAGATAGAAAGGAGGTTGCTAGTAGTACTTCCTTATTGAATATACTTATATAATACTATAAATAATTTTATATTGGTCGTAGTAAATACGACATTTACCTTTTTTATAAAAAAGTGATTTGACTTCAACCATCAAACCACTTATAACTTACGATATATTTTCATATCTCAAGCTAATTATCAAGTTTATATAATAATCCTACTGTTTAAATTAATCCTTGATATTTTTCAAAGTATTGAGTAAGTAATTCAATTACCTTTTCTTTCTTTTTAGCCTTACCGCCAAAGATAGACATTGGAGGTAAAATCTTGTCTAGATCAGTTCCAATAGTTTTAATTTCACCATTCTTAAAAGCATTCTTCATAAATTCAAATGTTTCGTCATGCTTAAGATTTTCTGCTGTGATGATAGCTTCTAAATCTTTTTTAGATTTTTGTTCAATAAATGTTTTCCAATCATCTTGCACATTGCTATCTAAATTGATTGATTCTAAGAACGCTTCTATTAATAGTTTCTTGCTTCTTAATAAAGCAGAACCATCAATTAAATTCTTAATAGATGCGACAATCTCATAATCTGTACAATGTGATTCATGATATTTTTCAATTAACATTAAAATATAATCAATGTTTACTTCTACTTGTTTTACAAGTTCCATTTCAAACACTAAATCATCATTAACATTCTCTTTTTGACCATTTTGTCCAGGTTTGTATTTATCATATAAATCTAAGTAAATGCTTCTATAATTTTGCATTTGCCAATCTGTTAATTTTTCATTACCTTTAAATTGATCGAATGCTACTAAAATATTCATTACTCTTAATAGTTTACTGAATAAATTAATAAATGTCTTTTCTTTAGATTCACCAATAATCATTTCACCAAGAGGATAGTCTAATAATAATTTATCGACAAAGTCAACATAACCAGGATGATGCTTACCATCTTTTTCTTCATATCCATAATAATATGAATCATAATCTTTAAGTAATACAACACCACCAGCATCTTTGTCTCCAAATAACGAAATAGCTTCTTCAACTTCTTTTTGTAAGTTTCTAAAGCATATGATATTACCATATGTTTTAATAGAATTTAAAATACGATTTGTTCTTGAGAATGCCTGAATTAAGCCATGATATTTAAGATTCTTATCTACCCATAATGTATTTAATGTAGTAGCATCAAATCCTGTTAGAAACATATTAACTACAATCAAAATATCTATTTCTCTATTCTTCATTCTTAATGATACATCTTTGTAGTAATTTTGGAATTTATCACTTGAAGTATCATAGTTTGTTTTAAACATTTCATTATAATCTTTAATAGCCATTTCTAAGAAATCTCTTGAAGATTGATCCAATTCTTCAGTAGATTCATTATTTTCATCTCCCATAAAGAATCCATCTGGATCTTCATTAACACCAAAACTATATATTGTTGCTATTCTTAATTTTTTGGCCTCTGGAAGGTCCTTCATTTGTTTTTTTAACTCTGTGTAATATAATTTAGCACTCTCAATAGAAGCTACAGCAAAAATTGAATTGAAGCCTGTTAATCTTAATTTTTGTTTAATTTCTTCTACTTTTTCTTTTTTAGCTGAAGCTACTTCAGTAATATTTGTTAAAGCATTAAATGAATATGCTTTTTCGTTTCTTCTAGTTTTAGTTACAAAATTGTCTAAAATATACTTTGTAACTTGTGATATTCTTTTTGGAGAATTCATTGCCCTTTCAATATCAATAGCATTTACTTGTTCATCAACGATTTGATCTTTTTCTTTAATCGTATTAATATAATCAATTCTAAAAGGAAGAACATTTTCATCTCTAATAGCATCTACAATTGTATAAGTATGTAGTTTTTCACCAAACGCTTGTTCAGTTGTAGTAAGTAATGGATTCTTTCCTCTTACTGCGTTTTCTGCAAATATTGGAGTACCAGTAAATCCGAAAATATAATATTTTTTGAAAGCTTTAGTAATTGATGTATGGAACTCACCAAATTGAGATCTATGACATTCATCAAAAATCATTACCACATTTTTACTAAATACATCATGTCCCTTATTTTTTTCAACAAAGATTCCAAGTTTTTGAATTGTTGTAATAATAATCTTACAATTAGGATCTTCTAATTGCTTCTTTAAAACTGCTGTAGAAGTGTTTCCATTAGCACATCCTTTTTCAAAACGGTCATATTCCTTCATTGTTTGGTAGTCTAAATCTTTTCTATCTACAACAAACAACACTTTATCAATACAATCCATTTGAGATGCAAGTTGTGCAGTCTTAAATGAAGTTAATGTTTTACCACTACCAGTTGTATGCCAAATATAACCACCAGCTTCAACTTTACCCATCAACTTATAATTTGAAGCAATTTGAATTCTATTTATAATTTTTTCAGTTGCAACTATTTGATATGGTCGCATAACTAACAACATATTTTCAGAAGTAAATACACAATACTTTGTTAATACATTTAATAATGAATGTTTAGAAAAGAATGTTTTAGTGAAATCAACTAAATCTAAAATTACTTTATTATTTGCATCAGCCCAATAAGATGTAAATTCAAAACTATTACTTGTCTTCTTAGTTTTTTTAACAATTGCTTTATTAACTTCTTTAATATGATTTTCTCTTGTACTATTTGAATAATATTTTGTATGAGTACCATTAGAAATAACAAAGATTTGTACGAATTCATAAAGACCACATCCAGCCCAGAATGAATCTCTTTGATATCTTTCAATTTGATTAAATGCTTCTCTAATAGCAACTCCTCTTCTTTTAAGTTCAACATGAACTAGAGGTAATCCATTAACTAAAATAGTAACATCATATCTATTATCATATTTACCAGTATTTTCATATTGGTTAATTACTTGTAATGAGTTGTTATGAATTTTATTTTTATCAATTAATTTAATGTTTTTAGTTAATCCATTATCTAAAGTCAAATTTCTAATATGATCTGTTTGAATCATTTTAGTTTTTTCTACAATGCCTAGATTGCTATTACTAATATTTTCATTAAAAAATCTCTTCCATTCTTTATCTGAGAAAGTATAATTATTTAATTTTTCTAATTGTTTTCTTAAGTTATTTAATAAATCATTTTCACTATTAATCTTAATATATTCATAACTTTGCTCTTGCAACATTTTGATAAAGTCATTTTCTAATTCTTGTTCACCTTGATATGTTTTTCTTAAACTCATATCAGGAGTATATTCTCCAACTACTGTACATTCATTAGATGACATTACAATTTTAATTTCACTCATAAGAGCACCTCCTAATTCTATTTAAAAGATAATAATTTATCTCTATAATACTCGTATTGTTTTTTTCTCATTTCGATTTCTGCAGGTAAACCACTTGTTAAATCGTTACATAGCTTATCGAATTTATCTAAAATATCAACTATTCTTTGTTGTTCTTCTATGCTAGGAATTACTACAGGAATTTCACCAAGTTTTTCTCCAGTAGTAGTTGCTCTAGTAGTAAATGAAGCATATTTAATTATTATATTTCTTACATTTGTTGTAGAAAAATAATAAGAACAATATTTAGGTAGTAATAAGTCTGTAACAGGTCTTGCTCTTAGTACAAAACCACTAAATACACAATCAGGTATATCTTCAATAACTGTACTTGACATTCCGATTTCTTCTTTAGTTTCAGAAGTTCTTGTGAAGAAAACATCTCCTTTTTTGACTGCGTATCTTTCAATTTCTGATTTAGTCAAAGTAACTCTACCTTTAATATCATTAATAGTTAAATATCTTTTATTAAATACATCCGTAAAGTTTACAATAGGTGTTCCTTTACCAAATGCTTCTTTTTCTTTATTTAATCCATTTCTAATTTCAAATAAATCAGAAACATTTATTATCACATAGCCATACACATATTGTAATAGCTTAATTTCGTCATAGTTATAGCTTAGCTTGCTTGCTTGCTTGCTTGCTT
>JAFQRV010000025.1 GCA_017409905.1 Bacilli bacterium | reverse complement strand
TTGATTTCCTGCATTATCTACTGAGTAGAAATAATACCATCCATCACCAGCAGTTGCAGGAATAATTGTGCCTGCTGAATAAGCTTGATAACTTGAGCTTACTGGCGATTTATAATAAATTTGTTTAATTCCACTTCCAGAGTCAGTTGCTGTATAAGCAAGGCTTTTACTTACATAACTTCCACTTGCAACTGTTGTACCATTACTCGAAATACTTCCAGTTGGTTTAGTAGCATCATAGTAGAAAGAAAACTCACTTGTCTTATTTCCAACATCATCTACTGCGTACACATACCACCAACCATTAACTGCTGTTGAAGTATAAGTATTTGAATAAGTTGTTAAGTAATAAGAATATCCTGGAATCTTATAATATATTCTGTCAAAGTTTGTATCGCTTGCTGTAAATGTTACTCTTTGATTAACATAACTTCCACTTGTAATAGTTGATCCATTTGTATAACCTTTTGCTATTAAACTTGGTGTATATGAATCAAGTAAAAGTGTGCCTGATAAAGTTGACTTTGACTCATACATAGCATAAATGCTATTTGTAGTATCATACTTTAACCATGTGTATTCTCTAGTTAGTTTCCATGTAAATGATCCGTTATATAAACTAACTAATCTACTTCCTAATTCTGTAGGTTGGAAATTGATACAATCAGTTCCTTCAGTATCAGTTTTGATTGTTTTACTTCCGTTGACATTAAATACTCTTTCATAGGGTTCTTCACTAATATCAACTGAGTAATCAATGTACCAACTTGTATATCCAGAACTAGAGATAATTTCAAATCTATAATGTGTTGTATAACAGATATTTTCATATACACTTGAAGGCATATACATTGCATTAGCACCAGTAAAGTCAACATAGAATGATGTAGCATCTACATTAATTGAA
Source organism: Bacilli bacterium (assembly GCA_017409905.1). Taxonomy (GTDB): domain Bacteria; phylum Bacillota_I; class Bacilli_A; order ML615J-28; family CAG-313; genus UBA1231. Next base: position 5,193 of record JAFQRV010000025.1, on the reverse strand, counting down.
GTTCCACTTGTTGTAGTGCCTTTATTATTAGGTGCATATACTTTAATACCTGTACTTTTATATTTACTTTCTGTGTAATTTGTAGGACTACCAATAATTGATTGTGAAACTGTATGCGTATGATATTCAGTTCCACTAATAGATGTAATAGGACTGTTACCTGCAGCATTAACTTCTAATGCACTACCAGTAGCAGATAACATCGTTATTCCACATATAAGTGTCAAAAAGGATACACAGAAATATTTAATAATGTTTCTATTTTTTCTCATCTATAGTTTCTTTCCTCCTTTTAATAATTTTGTTTTTGAAAAAAATAGTTGTTAATTTTTGTAATAATATCTTCAATTTCTACCTTTATTTCTAAATCGATTTTCCCCTCTCTTTCTTTAATTTCTTCTAAACACGTAATTGCTTCACGATAATCTCTTTCTTTTAAAGTTGATAAAAGGTACTTAAGTTCATTTTTATCAATTACACCTTCAAGAACTTTTTTGCATAATGCATGTACTTGCTGGTGTTTTAGAACATTCCTCTTTTTTTCTTGAAATGCTTCTGTTTGAATTCCTCCACCTATCTTTTTAGGTTTAGGATTTTCTTGTACCATCAACAAATGATTTCTAATCATCAAATCATAAAAGGCTCTTTCTTCATCAAAATATCTACCTTTATGAAGTTCTTGTTTTATACGATTCATTTCATATAACTTACATTCAAAGCTTGGAGTAAATCTCGATTTAATCGGATGATACCCAAATACTGTTACAATCGCATTTCCGTAATTTCCATTTCGATTTAATCTTTGAAGTTCACTTGGAAATATCAAAGGTCTTTCTCTAATATTCGTGTTGGAATTAATATCTTGTCCAGTAGATGAATTAAATCCTACACTTCTTTGAACTATCGTAAAATTTCCACATAACTTAGAAAATTCTTCAATTGTTTTATAATCTGTAGTACCAATAAACACTTGAATATTACAGTTTGATTTAATAATATCTGCACTCTTATCTTCATAGACTTTGGCTAATTGTGCATATGATTGAATGATTAAGTTCATCCAAATATTTCTACTTCTACCAACAGTAATCATTTGTTCTAGCTTATGAACTTTGGGAAGATTACCAAATTCATCAAGTATGAAATATACTGGTCTAGGTAAACTTAATGAATCATAAGAATTAGCTTTATAAACTAACTCTTTATATGCTTGTAAAATAACCATCGAAGCAAGAGTATGTCTTGTTTCTTTTTCATCTGGAATCTGTAAGAATAACGCTATTGGTTTTTCTCCCATAGATCCAAATTCAATTTCATTTTCACTTGTTAATGCACAAAGTGATAAGTCTGAAAACATTGATAATCTATCGAATACTGAAGATAAATAACTACTTCTTGTTTTGTCAGCAGAATCTAATACTTGCTTGGAAAGACTTACTGCTTTTGACAAAGGACTTCTATTTCTAAAGTAATTCATTAGATCTTCACATTCGTTATCAGTTTTCGTTGCAACTTTTGTTATTGAATAAAAGTTGAATTTTTCTTTAGTTAAGCCAATATCAGGATTTTCACTATCTTCTAACATTGCTAAGGCAATAGCTAATACAAAGTTTTTAGCACCAGATTCCCACATTGGTTCATTCTTATTTGTAATCGGACAAAGAACAGTTGTTATGTCATGTAAATCTTCATAAACGATGTCATATAATTGCTGTCTTTTCACTTGAAGTGCTGATTCTAAATCTTCAGGTTTATGGTATTGATTTCCTTCAAATACATAACAACCATTTTCTTCATCCATTATTACTTCATCATCTAAATGAAGCATTCGTTGATAATATAAATAAGCTCTTTCTAATGGATTCCATCTAACTGAGTTGTATGGATTTCTTAAGTCTAGAACTTTTACTTCATATCCTCGTTTTTTTAATGCTTCAGCGTGATCTGCATAAAGTTCACCTTTAGGGTCTGAAATAAACATTGAAGGTTTAGTTTTTGTTTCTGCTAGTATTTGAATCATTGGATTTACAAATGTTGTAGTTTTACCACTACCAGTTGTACCAATAACTAAGGTATGTGCAGGTTTACTAAAGACAACTTTAAGATGACCTCCCTTCTGTTCTGCCTTTAGTATTGAACCTGTAATCTCTACATTTTTTAATTCATTAAAATCATAGATTTTAAAATTCTTCTTTAATTCTTCATCGCTTTGAAATCTAGATTCTTCTAAATTACCTTTAAAATGTAAATCCTTCTTTTTACCTTTAATAATGTTGTTACTGTTTAACAACCAGTAATGTTTGTAGTAATAAAGCAGTATTATTAATCCTTCAATCATAAGGAAGAAAAATGTATAACCAATTGTTCTTCCATCTGTTAAATACCTTGCTTGGATAATAAATTTGTAGTTATTGCTTATAAATGAAGTAAGAATAAATCCTGCAATGTAACAAATAATTAAAGATATCAAAATTGCTAATAGTACATCATAAAGTTTCTTCTTCATTACTCGGCTTCCATCACTCCTTCCTCAACTAATCTTTGGTATTCAGCTTCTTTTAATCTACTTCTAAAATCTGTAAATACTCTATCTGCTTCATGAGCGACCATCTTGTTAAGTGTTGCTATAGATTTAAAAAGTAATGTGTTATTCCTTTTGATTCTATTTCTCATAAGTGCTTGCTTCTCATAGCTCAATCCTTCCCACTTCGAGTCTATTTCATATTTCTTTGCATACTCGATTATCTTATTGCCGATTCGTCTATTAAAGTCATTTAAGTACTTATCAGATAACATAAATCTTTTAGGATCTATCTTTTGACTTTCACATATTCTAGAAACTCTTAAATCTCTTTCAGCTAAAGCCTTTTTTAGTTCTTTAAATTCTGCTAATAATGATGGATTTTGACTCATAATTAATCCTGCTATTTCATTAATAAGTGGTCTAAGTTCTGCCATTTCTTTATGGCTATAACCAAATTTGCCTTTAGGCATTTTATGAAATAATTCTTTTAGTTTCTTTTTGATTTTCTTATGAGTATCATCTAGTGGATTTAATCCTTTAAGTTCAGCTTCGGTTCCACTAACAAGATTTCTTCTATAACTTTCAAAAAAGTATTTAGTACCATTCATATACTCTTCTACATTAACCTTCATGTTATCGATTGATGTTTGTTTCATAGGTCCGTAATGATAAAACTCTCCTTTCTTGTTGGCTCTATGAAATGTAGGATTAAGTTCAAAGAATGATATATGAATGTGTAAATTATCTGTATTTCGATGTAGTCCAGCAAACCAAATCACGTTATCTTCATCAATACCATTTTCTTTTAAGAATTTAGGTAAGTTATGTTTCACTATTTCCATTGCATCTTCATACGATTTAATCTTTTCTTTTCCATAATCTTCAGAAAATGATAGTAAAGCATCCCAGATAACTGATTCAGTTTTTCTTAAAAGATTCCTCACCTCCTTCTTTTGTTCTGCTGTTAAAAGACCATTCTTACCAAACACTCCAGAACTCTTATCATGGCTAGTCATATAATCCATATAATCGAATCCATTCCCTCTTTTAATTCCGTCATCAATGTATTTGAGAAAATCATTTTCTCCTCCGTTACTGGAATAATAATTTCTATTCTTGATTCTTTTTAAATTGTTAGGATTGCTAGCATCTAACTTTGCATCACCAGGTTGGTAATATCTAATCTTAAAAACAACATTTGGACCTTGCGACATTAACCTTTACTTCCTTGTTTTAGAATTTTTAAGAATCTTTCAGGAATCTTATCGTATTCACCATTTTCAATATCATCGATATCAATTTCATTACCTTCAGCTATATCCATCAAGATACCTAAGATTGCAGAAGCTAATAAGTTAGAAACCTTATGGCTTGCTTTTAATTGCTCATTTTCACATTTGCTATAGTTAATGAATTCTTTAAATAAATCTTTCAGTTCATCAATTTCATCAATATTGTCATGAGTAACTTCAACTCCTGATTCATTTAATTTCTTTAAATAAACTGATAGCCCAATCTCAGCTAAATAAATTAGAAATTGACTTTTACTATTAGCAAACTGATTTTTAGTTTTCTTAAATGTTTCTGATAACATTTCATCTAATTGACGGTTATAATTTCTAACTGTCAAATGTGCAAACGAATATTTTTTATCTTCCATTTCTTACCTCCTTCTTATCCGTTTTTTACTTTCCAAGCTTTGAAGAGATTTTATGTCCCTTCACTATTACAGGAGATTTCAACTTCGTTTTGAGGGGGTGTTAATCCAAATAACTTAAAAATTTTGCTAATTTTTTCATTGCAGAATGATATGACTCTCTTATTGTTTTAATATCTTTTTTAGTTTCTCTTGAAATTTGTCTTAATGATTTATCATCCCAAAAATGAGAATAAATAATATGTTGTTGAATCTTCGTTAATTTTTTAATCGCATTATGAATCATTTGATTTCTTTCTTCCAAAATTAACAATTCTAATGGATTTAATGATTCATCCATAACTTCAAATCCTTCATTCTCATATAAGAGATCGCTTGAAAGTACTTTCTTTTTATATGTTCTTTCTCTTCCTCTTGCATTTTCATAATCACGATTTGCTTCTTTTACAAACACATATTCTTCTTCTGTAATTTCTAAAACAATCCATGTTTTATATCCGATTTGAAGATAGTTATCATATTCATTTTTAGCCATAACAATATTCCTCCTTTTAGCTAAATATCTTGAAGAACATAGAAATGGCTTTATTCATTTATCTGACACACTCTTACTAATTAAGAATTGTGTTAGTCTTTCAGACACACTTTTATCAATTAAGAAATGTGTTTGTTTAACAGACACACTTCTATATCCTTCATAATTACAGGAGATTTCAACTCCGTTTTGAGGGGGTGTTCATTGAAAAAAGTTTTATTTTTTTATAAAATTTGTGTTCGAAAAGCAAAAACACCCCGAAAACCGAACTAACATTCGATCATCGGGGCATTAGATTTAATTGTTTATAGAAAACAAAAAAAGCCTCGCAAAACGCAAACCAGCCCGTGTTAAAAGGTTAGTTCGATTTTGCAAGGCGTGGCGTCTGCAAAAATTGCAAACGTCTGTCTTTTTGCAACTTAATATATCTTCATACAGATTATTGGCTTTGATTAGATAAAGGGATTTAGGTATAAT
>JAFQRV010000024.1 GCA_017409905.1 Bacilli bacterium | reverse complement strand
GGTTCTGATGTTATACCTTTTACTAATAAAGTACCTAAGGATTATTTAATCTATCAAGTTAATAATACTGATAGTCAAGTACAGGCAAGATAATATGAAGGATAATACTGAAAGAGATGTTAAAAAGTCCATTGATAGATTATCAACATTATCATCAGAAGCATCTAGTCATACATTTGAAACAATTGATAGGATTGCAAAAAAGACCTCAGATTTAATCGAAAATAAGTCCATAGAAGAAGATTTAAATAGCAATGATAAAGAAGTTGAATCAAGATTAAAAACTTCTGAAAACGCACCAAAAAGTGAAAATAAGCAAGATTCAACAACTCAACAGGAGAATAACTCTACTAGCAAGTTGAAAACTAATGTTAATGATACTGAATCTAATAATTTAGAAAATAAAGAAAATAATACTGAAGGAGTGAAGTCGGACAAAGGTACTCCTAAGAAAAGTAAATTAAAAACAGTAGTAGAAAAAACAAATCAAAAAGTTTTTAAGTTTAATGATAATCAAGGAAAAGTATCTAAAGTTGCTACTGCTGTAAGTAAGAGTGGTGAAAAGGTATCTAAAGCAGGTAGAACAATTGTAAGAACTTCAAGAGAATTAAATAAAGCAATGAGTGAAGATGGTAGTGGTACAGATTATATTAATGAAAAAATTACTCGTAAAATAAAAACTAAGACAACTGATAAGCTTAGAAAGAGTACAAAGAAAGTAGCTAGTAAAGCAGGTAAAAAAATTAGTCAAACTCTTGGTAAAAAATTATTACAAGTTGCCAAAACGGTAGTTATGAAATTAATAAAGATGTTAATCTCTCTTTTAGCTGCAACAGCAGAGTTTATTATTCCTCTTGCTCTTATTCTTATTATAATAATTGCTGTATGTTCTATATTTGGTTCTACCATGTCTGAATCTTCTTTAAATTCATATAAAGAATATCTTGATAGTATTCAGGAAGAGTATGATAAAAAAGTAGATGATTTTTTAGAAGAAAATCCAGATGGTATAGTATTTGCAGTAGATGGTAGTTATGGTCGTATAGATTGGAGAATACCATTATCAATTATGCAAGGTACAGGTTCTGAGTTAGAATTTGATCAAACTGAAAAAGATTTAATTCAAAAATTTAAATCAGAAGGATTGTTAGAAAAGCACGAAGTATTAGAACAGAAAGTAGAAGAAACTGATGATGGAGGTAATACAGTAGAATCAACTATCAAAGTATTAGTCATCACTAATAGCATGTATGAAGATTATATGGATTGGTGTAAGGATAATTATTCATATATATCTGATTTTAATAAAACAAAAAAGGTATCAGAAGGAACTGATACTTTTTTTTCTAATGATCAGTTGGATATGATTGAAATGTTATATCAATCTGATTTTTTTGCTGAGTTCTTAGGTAATAATTTTAAAACAAGAACGCCTACTTATGGAAAGACGGATGTTCCGTTAAATTTAAATACTGAACATTTTAATTCAAAAAATACTTTAACGACATCTGGATTTAAAGGTCAATGTACTTGGTTTAGTTTTGGTCGTGCATTACAAGTATCT
>JAFQRV010000023.1 GCA_017409905.1 Bacilli bacterium | reverse complement strand
GTAAATCTTTCGTCCGGAACTATAATGAATACCGCATTTGGTTCTTCATCAAGATTTATAATATCTAAATCATTTTCTGATGTTAAAGATAAAATTCCATCATCAGATAATTGTTGCATATAACTATTTACTTCAGATAAATAACTTGTTAGAGTTTTATCACTTGTAATAAGTACAGTATTAACAAGTCCCCTAACTTTAGAAAACTCATCACGACCTTCAAGTAAATATTCTCTTAAAGCAGTTGTATCTTCACTACAATATTTAGTGATGTTATGATAGATATTGAAAAGTAGTAATTGTTTTTCTTCTACTTTCCCTTTGATGCAATCTTCACAAAGTGCTAAAACAAAACCAAAAATTAAGTTTCTTGCACCTTCTTCCCAAGTTGGTTGGTCTTTATTTTGTACAGGACATAATGTATAAACTAAATCTTGAGCGTTCTCATAGATTTCATCTTTTAATTCTTGAACTCTTGTTCTTGCATCTTTATAAGATAAAAATGTTTCTCCTGCACCATAATACTTTCCATCTTTGTTTTGAAGATTGTTTTCTAAATCTTTAACTAGTTTAATACGCCTAATTAATACATTCATTGGATTCCATCTAGCTGAAGAGTAAGGTTCTCTTAAATCTAACATTGAGATTTTATATCCTTCTTTTATTAACTGATTAGCATGTTTTTCATATAACTCTTTCTTTGGGTCAGTTATAACAATAGAAGGTTTAGTTTTACATCTACCTAACGCTTCAATATTTTGGTCAACAAATCCCGTTGTTTTACCACTTCCGGTAGTACCAACAATTAATGCATGTAATTGACTTGTAGCAATTACTTCTACATTACTACCTTTCTTTTCAGCACCTATAACAATACCATCTTTTGAATATTTAAAATCTTTAAATGTACTAACTTCAAACTCACGAAGTTTTCTTAACTTTTTAGTAGTTAACCATTCTGTATCTTCTAGATCATTTTCATTTAACGCAATGTTTTGAGCATCTATTCGATACATCATTAAATATCCTATAATAAGTAACCCACATACAACTCCAACTACTAAATAATAATTACGATTATTTAATATAATTGAAATGCTATCTTTAGTAGTCAAATTAAATATAAGTAATATAAGTACCGCCATAAAGGTGAAGATAAATAACCAAAGAAGAATATCTAAACTTCGGGATTTTTTCTTTTTGTGCTTAAGGGCTTCATCTCTATTCACACTTTATTTTTCCTCCTTATCCTTTTTAGATTGTTTAATCCTTTCTTGTTTCATTTCCTCTTCGATTTCCTCTAATCTTCTTGAAAAATCTCTTTCAAGTAATCTACTTTGGAAAGCAAATGACTGTAAGAATTTACCAAACATACTATTTACTTTCTTTTCGGAAATGATAATTCTACGTTTTAATTTTGTATCATTTGGCTTGTACTTTTTATTAAGGCTTCTTTCAAAATATTCAGGCTTTATTTTTCTTGCAAGATTAAGCACCAAATTACCCTGTCTTCTGATATAATCAGCTTCTATGTTATCTATGATTTTTTTCGCCTTATCATCAATTCGATAACCATACTTTTCTTTATTTCTTTCCATTTCTTCAAGGTTTACATTTTTATCAGAAAACAAATGAGTATACCCAATTATTTTTTCTATTGCCATCTTCTTTTGTTCTAAAGCTCTGTAAAATTCTTTATCTGCCTTTCGAGCTTCCCTATCATAACTTAGTAAAAGTCTAACTATGTTATCTACCCTTTCCCTATATGGCTCCATATCTTTACTACCATATGATAATCTTCCTTCTTTTGGTAATTCTTTTACAAGTTTAAGTAGTTCTTCTTTTACTTCATCTTTTGTTGTTATGGCAACATTAATAGCAGTCATTCCCTTAAGCTCTCGCAAAGCCTCCAATCTACTTTTATACACATCATCTCTATCATCATCTAAATAAAGTCCAGCATTAATAAACATTTTATCAATAGCATGTTTATCAACTGTTCCCTTGCTTCTATACTTTAATCCACCTTTACCATCTCTATATCTTGGTTCCTTTTCCCAAAATTGAAAATGTATATGTAGGTGATGTGGTCTATCACTATGTAAAGCACACATCAAATCCATGTTGCTTTCTTCCAAATGTGCTGTCTTGAAAAATGATCCAAATACATTTTTCACAAATTTAATACACTTTTCTGGAGTATCAATTTTATAACTTTCTTCTTCACTTAATGAAATAAAACCATGCCAAATATTACCCTTATTTTTCTTAAGTCTATCTTTCATTAATTCAAGCTCATCCGGTGTTATCATTCCATTTCCATTAAAAACTCTGGTTGACTTTTGCAAATAATCTAAAGCGGTAAAACTATCATCTACTTTATCTTTTCTAGTGATGTAATTTAAAATGTTTTTACCATCACCAGTTAAATCATAAAATGCTCTATCTTCTTTGTGTTTTTGAATTTCACTTTCAGTAGCATTTGATTTTAACTTGTAAGGAGTATATCCAATATTAAATACAATTCTTGAATCTCCTATTATTCTTCACCTACTTTCTTAACTCATTTAATCCTTTAATTTCATAATTAATTAAATACTCTGGTGTATCTCTATATGCACCTTCTTTATATTTTTTCCTATTTACTCTTTCACCACTAAGTTCAATATTTTTTGTTTCAAATAAAGAACATAAAATTGACTTATTAATAGTAACATTTAGAATTACTTCTTTTAAAAGTTTCACAATAATGTTATAGGTATTCTCGTCTACTCCATTAATCTTTCTTACTAATTTTGTTGTATGTGTAGATTCATCTATTTGTTCTTCATTATCAAATCTACACTTTACAAGTAATGGCAAACCAAAATCCAGTGCATCACTAATTAATTTGTTAAATGATTTTTTATATTCATCAATTGTTAATAATCTATCAATCATTTCCCATTGATCTTCTTTTTCTATACGAATGTATTTTCTTTTGTTTTTTTCCATTGACAAATCAAAACTAGAAGTGGGTGTCCCACTTGCTTCCGCAAATACTTTTGCGACGTCAAATTGACACTTGTGGCAATTTCTTATCCTGCCTATAAAATAAGCAAATTTGCAACACTTTCTTATGCCTCTTTTAGTTCTTGGTGTCTCCTTCCATAATATTTTTGACTAGGTTTTTTAGTGGATTAGCTTCATTTTTCTCATCAATTACTAGGACAAATTCCCCTTTTTCTAATCTTCTTTTTTCAGCACTTTTAATTCCACCTAATCTT
>JAFQRV010000022.1 GCA_017409905.1 Bacilli bacterium | reverse complement strand
ATTAAGAAAATTAGAAACACAAAATCCAATATATGTAAGAAGTGCAACGCCAGCATTTATCAACTTCTTAGATGAATTATTTGGAGAAGAAAAAATGCATTTATGTAAAACTTATATGCATAAATTAGAAAGAAACGGATAGGAGGGCACTTGATGGGAAAAAGAAAATTTTTATTAATCATTGGTAGTCTACTTATTAGCGTTGTAGCACTAATTATTGTATATTTAAGCTTAATTCTAACTGATGTAGTTACTATTTCTCAAGCAGATTTAGTAGTTGAAACAGGTAGTGCATATAAAGAATATGATGGTAAAGTATTAACTGAGTCATCATACAAAATAAAAAAAGGTGTTCTTGCGGAAGGACACTCAATTGAAATAACTTATACTGGACATCAAATTTTAGCTGGACAAGCTCAAAATACTGCTGAAATTAAAGTCTTTAATGAAGGTGGTAGAGAAGTTACAAATAGTTATAATATTACTGTAATTCCTGGAAATTTAACAGTAGGTAAAAGAAAGATTGACATTCAATCAGGTACTGATTCTAAAGTATATGATGGTACTCCTTTAACTTGTGAAATTTATAATATTGTTGAAGGTTCCCTAGTTGAAGGTGATAAATACATTGTAACAACTAAAACAAGTCTTACTGATGCAATGGCTATAGCAAACTTATTTGGTGTTCAAATTGTTAATAAAGAAGGTGTATCTCAAGATAATAATTATCAAATTAATTATTTGAATGGAACCCTTACTGTTAATAAAAAACCAATTACTGTAAAAACAGCAACTGATGAAAAAGAATACGATGGTAAACCATTAACTAATTCAAACTTTGAAATTGCTGAAAGTACACCACTTGTTACTGGTCAAACTTTAAAATGTGTAATGAAGGCTTCAATTACTAATATTGGTGTAGAAAATAATATCGTTGATTCATTTAAAGTAATTGGATATGATTTAATTACAGGTGAAGAAATAGATTATTCTACAAACTATTCAATTGAAGTTGAACCTGGAACTTTGACAGTTCACAAGAGACCATTAAGTGTAGAATCTGCTTCTGATGCAAAATATTATGATGGTAAACCATTATCAAATCCCGGTTTTAATGAATTTCCAGAAACTCCATTGCCAGAAAATCATGAGTTAGAAGCATTAGTTATAGGTTCAGCTTTATATCCTCAAACAGAAGTAAAAAATACTATTGTAAACATTAAAGTATATAAAATTATTAATGAAGAAAAAAAAGAAGATGTAACTTATAATTTTGATATTTTTAAAGTCGAAGGTATTTTAAAAGTATATGGAGATATAAATGAACCACTTGATCCTGAAGAAACACTTGATATCGCAAAAATAACAAGTGATTTCGGTGGAGTAGTATATTTAAGAAGTAAAAGTTATGGTAACTTTGATGGAACATCTTTTTCAGAAACAATCCCGGTATTTAAAGGAGTTTATGAAATAAATCCCATCTATTTGGCAGCTCAAACTCTAAAAGAAAAGGGAGCAGAGGTACATGAAATATATATTGAATTAGCCAATAAAGCAACAGAATATTTATATCCATATTATGCTTATAATGCTCCTAGTTTTAGCAAAAACGATTATGATTTACAAATATTTCATGAAGGTAGTTATACTTTAAATTATATTGATTATTTTTATAATCCTATTTATGATAAGACTGATTTATATGCTAGTTTTGAAGAACAATATTGTGATTTTGCATATAAAAATTATACTGAAATACCAAGCGAATTAAAAAATTTAATTAATATATTTTTAATTGCTAATGCTTTAAGTTTCAAACAACCTATTGCTGAAATTAATAACTACTTATGTGAAAATTATAATATTATAGATTCAAGTGAAGTTTCCTTTGATAAAAATGATCCAGAATCGCTATTGAAAATGCTTAATGAAGGCGATACTAGAATGCTTGCGATTATTACAACTATTCTATATCGATACCATAATATTCCTGCTCGTTTTGTAGAAGGATATCGTTGTGAAACAATTGCGAATACTGAAAAAGAAGTAACAACTGATGATATTCACTATTGGGTAGAAGTATATCTAAAAGGTATGGGATGGATAGTAGTTGATCCTGCTAGTGGAAAATTAATGGAAATATTGCCAGAACCGCCACAACATGAACATACACCATGTTCTATTTGTGGAAAATGTGTTGATAAAAACTGTGATGGAACTTTATTTGATAGATGTCTTGGTCATGAAGAACATGAACATACTGAATGCCCTGAATGTGGATTATGTGTAGCAGAAGAATGTGATGGAACTGAAGAAGAAAAATGCTCTGGACACCCAATCCATGAACACGTACCATGTGATGAATGTGGATTATGTGTTGATAAAAACTGTGATGGTACTACAACAGAAAAATGTCCTGGTCATGAACCAGTTCATGAACATACACCATGTGAAAAATGTAATTTATGTATTGATCCAAGTTGTGATGGAGAAGAAAGTGAAAAGTGTCCTGGACATCCAATCCATGAACACGTACCATGTGATGAATGTGGATTATGTATAGATGAAGATTGTGATGGTTACTTTTTCGAAAAATGCTCTGGGCATGATAAACATGAACACATTCCATGTCAAACTTGTGGCTTATGTGTAGCAGAAGATTGTGATGGAGAAGAAAGCGATAAATGTCAAGGCCACTATTATCATGAACACGTAGCATGTGAAGAATGTGGCTTATGTGTTGATAAAAACTGTGATGGAGAAGAAAGCGATAAGTGTCAAGGTCACGAACCGATTGCTGATGTAATTGCTAAAATTACTAGTACAATTGATGGACTAATGTATTTAAGAGATAAAAGTTATGGTAATTTTTCTGGAACTACATTTATTGAAACTGTTCCAAACTATACAGGCATATATGAAACTAATCCAGTTTATCTAGCTGCTTTGGCTTTAAAGGCTAATGGATATAGTGAAGAAGAAGTAATAATTGAATTAAAAAATTCATATAGTGAATATTTATATCCTTACTATGCTACTAATGCACCAAAATACACTTTAAATGACTATGATTTAAAGATTAGTCACTCTGGTAGTTATAGTTTAAAATTTATTAATTATTTTCATAATCCAGTAAATAATTATACAAATCCAACCTATAAGACATTTGAAAGCAAATATAGTCAATTTGTATATGAAAATTATCTTCAAATACCTGAAGAAGTAAAAGGTTATATTAGTTTATTTTTAAAGGCAAATAATTTAAATTTTGAACAACCACTTTCTGAAATTAATAATTACTTATGTAATAATTATGAAATTAAAAATATAAATAATTCAATTTCAACAGGTAGTGATTTGGAATATTATATAAGTATTTTAAAACAAGGTGATATCGAAACGCTTGCGGTTATAACAACAATTCTTTATCGTTATTATGGTATACCTGCAAGATTTGTGCAAGGTTATCTATGTCAAACAGTTAGTGAAGAAGAAGTAGAAGTAACTGAAAATGATGCGCATTTTTGGACTGAAGTTTATATAAATGGATTTGGTTGGATAATTATTGACCCTTCAACAAAAAATGAAATGTCATTAATACCTCCAAAAACTCATGAACATACATCATGTGATAAATGTGGTAAATGTACAGATGAAGATTGTGATGGATATGATTGGGAAAAATGTCTTGGTCATTTAGAACATGAACATACTCCGTGTCGTATTTGCGGCTTATGTATAAGTAAGGATTGTGATGGAGAAGATTCAAAAAAGTGTCAAGGTCATGAAGAACATGAACATATAGCGTGCGATGAATGCGGATTATGCATTGATGTAAATTGTGACGGTGAAGAATCAGGAAAATGTAAAGGCCATTATAATGAAGGTGGAACTAATATGAACTTCCAAGATGATGGAACACTTAGTAGTGGAACTGATGGTGGATCTGCAGGAAATCAAGGCGATAGTGATGAAGTAGTATTTAAATTTACCGCTGATGGTAATGAATACATTTATTTCAAACAAAAGAGTTTTGGAGATTATGCTGGAACAAAATGGTTACAAGCACCAGAATTTGATTTCACTAGCTATTCGATTAATCCATTCTATTTAGCTTCAAAAATATTAGAAGATAATGGCTATGTAGCTGATGAAATAAGTATTAGTATTCTCGCAAAAAAGATGACTTATCTAATACCTTACTTCACAACAAACTATACTAAGTTTGGTACTGACGCAACAATTGATAGTGTTAAGGATAGAGACTATACCCTTAATTATATTGAATATGATATTTTAACTGATGGTATTATTGAAGCTATTTCTAATAATTCATTAGAAAAAGCATATAGAGAGTTTGTATATAATAATTATCTTTCTATTCCAGAATCTACAAAACAAATTATTGATTATTATTTGGCATTAGAAGGTATTACTTCTGAAACTGATAATTTAATTAGTAGAGTAGTAGAATATGTAAGAAATATTGGAAAATACGAACCTAAAACTTATCCTGATTATGTGACTGATAACGTAGCATATTTCTTGGAAGTTGCTAAAAAAGGTATTTGTCAACAATTTGCTTCAACTGGTACACTAATGTTTAGAGCACTAGGAATTCCTGCAAGATATACTATTGGATTTGTATCTCAAGCAGATAATGGTAATGAAGTAGATGTTACACCTAATCAATATCATGCTTGGATTGAAATCTATATTGATGGTTTAGGATGGGTAATTGTAGATACTACAGGTTCTAGTGATTTACCAAGTCCTGTTCCTCCTAAACAACATGAACATACTCCATGCCCTGAATGTGGACTATGCTTAAATCCTGAATGTGATGGAGAAGATTCAGATAAGTGTCCTGGTCATGAAGAACATGAACACACAGCATGTCCAGAATGTGGATTATGTGTAGATAAGAACTGTACTGGAACAGACGAAGAAAAATGTCCTGGTCATGAACCAGAACCAGAACCTGATCACGAACATATAGCATGTCCAGAATGTGGATTATGTGTAGATGCAAATTGTGATGGAACTGAAGAAGAAAAGTGTCCTGGTCACGAAGAAGAAATTAAAGAGGATTTAGTAATATCTCCTGTTTTAACTAGAAAGAAACAAGATGGCACTCCTCTTACACCTACTCAAGAAATTGTATTCCCATCAGATTTTAATTTGGAAGATTATTCTTATGAGTGTGTCATTTCTGGAAGTTTGAATACATTAGGTTATGGATATTCTACAATTGAAAGTTTCACTTTATATGATAAAGATGGAAATGATATTACTGATAAATATAATATAATTAAAAACAATGGTAGATTACATTTATATAAATCTGAATTACGAATTAAAACTTTAGGAATTACTAAAACTTATGATGGAAAAGCATTAAAACATGAATACTACGAATTAATATCTGGACTACTTGGTAGTGATAAAATTGTTGATTGTGTATTCACAAAGAGTATTACTGATGTAGGATCAGTTGCAAATATAATGACATTTAAAGTAAAAAATAGCTATGGTAGTGATATTACATCTCACTACTGGATTAGACCTCAATATGGTGTTCTTACTGTAACTCCTAAAGAAATCACAATAACTATTGGAAGTGCAGAAAAAGAATATGATGGCGAAGCCCTAATATGTCATGAATATAGTTATACAGGGGTTTTATTATCGGGACATAAAATTAAAATAGAATATGCAGATTCAATTACTGAAATAGGTATTTGTGATAATACTGCTGAAAGCATTGATATTGTAGATGATTATAATAATAGTTATCTAAAAAATTATAAAATAACTATAATAGATGGTATTTTAAAAGTAAAACCAAAATCCAATTAGAAGGGAGGAATGTAAATGCTATATGATTCGTATGTCACTAAGATAAAAAAATTAATACACTTACGTGACTGGATAATACGATATCGTTTTATCATAGCTTCAATTATTCTAATAATAACAGCAGGTACAACTACATTCCTTTCATCGGTTGGTACTATATCTGTTGTTGAAAATGTTGAAGAAAATATTGAATATGGTAATGATATTGTATTTGAAGCAAAAGCATTTCTAAAAGATATAGAATATGAATACAGGTTAAAAGGAACTCAAGAATGGAGTTCTGAAAGACCAAAAAGTATAGGAACCTACGAAGTTAGGGCTAAATCTACAGGTATATTCGGTGGAACAAAAACTACTGAAGAATTTGTATTTAATATTAATAAAAAACCAATAACTTTATCTTCTAAGTATGGATATGTTATATATGGAGAAGATTTA
The DNA here is from genome assembly GCA_017409905.1 of Bacilli bacterium. Classification (GTDB taxonomy): domain Bacteria; phylum Bacillota_I; class Bacilli_A; order ML615J-28; family CAG-313; genus UBA1231. The sequence goes on along the minus strand of JAFQRV010000022.1, from coordinate 97,369 downwards.
GAGTTGAAGGGTGATTTTGCTTATAACGATAAAGCATATGCTGTTGGATTAACAGATACCTTAGTTAGTCTTGATAATATAATATTCAATCAAAACTTTAGTGAAATTCATATTTATGATGAAAACTATAATGATGTTACAGAGTGTTATGAATTTGAAGTCAAAGAAAGTTTAATCAATGTATTACCAAAAGATATTACAATTTCTATTGATGATATTGAAAAAGAATATGATGGATTAGAATTAAAGTCAGATAAATATAGTATTACAAATGGATCTTTATCCGATACAGATATTTTGCATTTAGAGTTTAATAGTTCGATAACTACTATTGGATCAATTAAAAATGAGCCAACAGTAAGAATTAACAAAGCTAATGGTGCAGAAGTAACAGCTTTATATAACATAACATTAATTCCTGGTACACTAACAATTATCCCTAAGAATATTGAAATTATCACCGAATCAGGTGAATATGAATATGATGATTTAGAACATTATGTTAATAAATTTGAATTAACAACAGAGTTAACTGGTTATATTGTTGAATGTGTCGAATATGATACTTTTATTGATGCAGGTGAATATAAGAATGAGTTAAAATTTATCATTAAAAATATAGATGGAATAGACGTATCAGAAAATTTCAAAATCAATCAAACTCCTGGAACAATTAAAATCAATAAAAAAGACTTGTCATTGACAAGTAAAGATTTAGAATTAGAATATTCAGGAAAAAGAGTAGAATATATTATAGAACTTGAAAATTATGAACTAGTAGGTAATCACAAATTAGAAGCTTATCCTGTTGATAATAACAACTTTGTATTTGTGGATACTTATGAAAATACTTTTGATGTTACTATTACAAATAATAATGATGAGAATGTAACATCAAATTATAATATTACTTATAATTATGGTAAGTTAACAATTAATAAAAGAAATATAAAGATTGTAACACCATCAAATACATTTGTTTATAATGGTCGCGAACGATATGATGATCAAATTGAATTTGTTTCTGAATTAGGTTTATGTGATGGACATATCTACAGAATCGTAGAAAATGCAACTATCACAAATGTAGGACAAGAAGAAAATATAATTAAGATTGAAATATATTCAAAGAACACAAATGTTACAGAAAACTATAATATTGAATATGAATATGGAACTTTAATAGTTGAAAAGTTGCAAGTAAAAGTTAAAACAAATACAAATTTAGATTTAGTTTATAATGATCAAGAACAATATGATGATGGATATACATTATTATTAAATGATTTTGTATATGGACAAAACGTTATCATTGAAGATTATAAGACTATTAAATATGTAGGTGAAATTGATAATATTTATACAATTAAAGTAGAAGATGATGGAGAGGATGTAACTTATAATTATGATATAAGTTATGAATATGGAAAACTAAGAGTCAATAAACGTCAAGTTAAAATTAAGACTGATTCTTTTAGTAGAATATATAATGATACTCCATTATTTGACGAAGAACGTGCAATTCTAGAAGTAGAAAATTATTCAATTATAGAAGGGCATACATATATTTTAACTGATGAATTTAATCAAATTACAGAAGTAGGAAGTATCTTAAATATTTTAAAAATTAAAGATATTTTAGACGCAGACGGAAAATCTGTATTTGAAAATTATGATGTTATCTATTCTGATAGTTTATACGGAATGTTAACTATTGAACCAAGACCAATTAATATTAAGTTAGATTCTGATAGTAAAGAATATGATGGAAAAGAATTAACTTGTGAAACATATTCACACGGAAAAGATGAATTAATAAATGGTCATGAAATTAAATTAGATGGTTTTTCTTCTATTATTAACAAGGGAGAAATTCCTAACGATGTAGCTTCTGCTAGAATCTTTAAAGGCGATATTGAAGTTACAAAAAATTATGAAATTAATATTGAACAAGGTACATTAACAATTACTCCACGTATTATAGAGGTTGGAAGTAAAGATAGTTCTAAAACTTATGATGGTTATGTAATATCTAATGCTGAATATATCTTGAATAGTGGTACTTTAGTTGAAGGTCAATATTTAAAAGTTATTGGGTACACTGAATTTAAAGATGTAGATAGTTTGAAAAATGAATTTACAGAATTTGTTATTGAAGATAATTATGGCAATAAGTACACAGATAATTATGAAATTACTCAAACAACTTTTGGTATTTTAGAGATTATTAAAAAAGACATTACTGTCCTAACAAGTTCAAAAGAATTTATCTATAACGGTATGGAACAATGGGCAGAAGCCCCTACTAATGTAATCATATCTGGAAGCTTGGCAGATACGGATAGTATATATGTAGATGTTTATTCTAAATTTATTGATGTAAATGAAGAAGGATATTCAAATAAAACTACATATATAATTGAACACTCTGATGGCAGCGATGTTACTACAAACTACAATATAAGTTATGAATATGGTTTAATTAAAATTCTTAAAAAAGCGATTACAATCAAGCCAAAAGATCTCGAAGCTGTTTATAATGGTAAAATTCAAAAGCCAGAAGAATCAGAATGTGTAAATGGAACTAGTCTATGTGATGGACATTCATTTGGCGAAATAACTTATAATGGAGAAATTATTAATGTAGGTAGTACTGATACTGAAATTTTATCTGTAATAATTTTAGATGCAGATGGAAATGATGTAACAAGTAACTATGAAATTGAAAAAGAAAAAGGTATTATTACTATTTCCAAACGAATTATTAATATTAGTGATACAGTTTCAACTTATAACTATGATGGAAAATATCATAATGTTGATACATCTAAGTTTAATATCAGCAATAAAATTAAAGGACATGTATATGAATTTAATGTATTAACAGCTGTTTATGAAAAGAATGCTGGAACATATGAATTTGATTATGAATTAATAATTTTTGATGAAGAAGGAAATGATGTTACAGATAATTATGATTTCATCCTACCAGAAGGTAAACTTATAATTAATAAGAGATTAATCAATGTCAAAACTAAAGACATAGAACAAATCTATGATGGATTAGAACACACTTCATTCGAATATGATCTAGCTCTAACACTAGATATAGTTGCTGGTCATACAGTAATATATAACCAAACAAATTATGGTAAAATTAAAAATGTAGGCGAAGTTCCAAATGAATTAGTGATAGACAAAATTGAAGATGAAAATGGAAATAACGTCACTGAAAACTATAATATTAATTACTCTTATGGAAAAATATTAGTTCTTCCAAGAGAAGTTAGTATATTAACAGCAACAGATAGTATGGTTTATAATGATGAAGAATTATACAATATTACTTTTGAACAAACTAGTGATATGAAATTTGTTGAGTGGCAAGATATAATAGTAGAAAATTACAAAAAGATTAGATATGTAGATAAGATTAACAATATTTTCACAATTAAAATAGAAGAAGATGGCGTTGATGTCACATATAATTACGTAATTAACTATGAATATGGAACTCTTGAAATTTTACCGAGAGATTTAAGATTAATTACTAAGTCTATTAAAACTGTATATACTAGTGAGTTCATTTATGCTAATGATGTTGAATACGTTGATCAAAGTGAATTAGTTAATGGTCAAAAATTAACTGTTACTGAGTATAAACAATTTAAAAATGTAGGAATTTATCCTAATGATGAATTTGTAATAGAAATTCTAAATAAAGACAATATAAATGTTGTTGACTGTTATAACATAACATATGAGATAATAGGTAATATTGAAATTTTAATAAGAGAAATTGAAATAATAACTAGAAGTCGTGTATTTATTTATGATGGTAATCCTTATTCATTACCTGAATTAGATAGTTATTTAGTTAGTGATTTAAATGAAAATGGTATTGGTGTAAATGATATATATTTTGTAACTAAACATAAATATGTTACTACACCTGGTGTTTATAATAATGATTTCGAATTTACTATTATTGATTCTGAAGGCAATGATGTAAGTTCTAATTATGATTATAAAGATAATATTTTTTATGGAAAATTAACTGTTAAAGATAATAAAGACTTAGATAAAATTATTGTTCAATACTATAGATATGAACAAGATTATAATTATAAACAAATTGCTTATGAAAAAGATGAAATCATTACACTATATGATGGAAGTGATTTTTCATATGATGGATATTCTTTAATAGGTTGGTCATTGGAGCCAATGTCTGATAAAGTAGACTATGAATTATTAGCTGTAACTCAATTAAATAAGAATGTTATATTATATGCTGTATGGCAAAAAAGTGATGATCCTACTAAAGAAACTGTAGAAATTTATTATTACTATGATATTAACGATGAAGATGGAATTTTACAAGAAGTAAATAAAAATGAAAAAGTAATATTACTTGATGCAACAACATTTACTAAAGATGGTTATATTTTAAAAGGATGGTCTTCTATTTTTGATAGTAATATAGTAGAATATGAATTTGATACTGAATATACATTTGATGATAATTATAGTTTATATGCAGTATGGGAAAAAGGTCATGAACACGTAGCATGTCCAGAATGTGGATTATGTGTAGATAAGAACTGTACTGGAACAGACGAAGACAAATGTCCTGGTCATGAACCAGAACCAGAACCTGAACATGAACATATAGAATGTCCACAATGTGGATTATGTGTAGATGCAAATTGTGATGGAACTGAAGAAGAAAAGTGTCAAGGTCATGAAGATTTAATTACAATTATATATCATTCTAATGGTGGTACAGGTAAAATATCTAATCAACAAGTTGAAAAAGGTGAGGATATAGTTTTATCTGATGGTAGTGAAATAACTAAAGTAGGTTATAAATTAATTGGATGGTCAACAAGTAAAAATGCAAATTCTGCTAAATATCTTCTTGGATCTACTCAAGTATTTGATAAAAATACAACTTTATATGCTGTATGGGTAGAAGATACAGATATTGTAAAAGAACCTATAACAATTAAATATTATTCAAATATTGGTGATAATGCTACTAAATTACAAGAAGCATTTAAAAACATTGAATGTATATTATTTGGTGCATCATGCTTTACAGATGATAAATTTGAACTAATAGGTTGGTCTACAGAAAGTGATGCAAATACTGCAGAATATTCATTATCTCAAATGGTGATTTTTGATTGCGATATGGAACTGTATGGAGTTTGGAAAGAAGCTAAACAAAATGATGACAAAGATATTAATTTTGATTATTCAGGAAATATGTCATCTAATGAAAGTGGTTTAGCTAATTCAAATGTAATAGCATTTAGTTTCAAATCAACTGGAAATAAGACAATATATTTTAGACAAATAAGTTTTGGTGATTATGAACAAAGTGAGTGGAAAGATGCACCGGTATTTAATTATAGTGCTTATGGATTTAATCCAATTACCCTTGCAACTAAAATTTTAATTGAAAATGGTTTTGAATTAGATAATATTTCTATTGAAATTAAGGTTGATGACGTAATTTACCTATTGCCTTATTTTGCTGTAAATAATGATACAAGTGGAACAGATAGCTTATTTAATGATATCTTTATTGGTTCTTATTCTTTAGAATATGTTGAATTTGATATCTTAGAACAAAATGATACAATTAAAACAACCTTATATAAAGAGTATGAAAAAGCGTATAGAACATTTGTTTATAAAAATTATTTACAAGTTCCAGATTCAATTATTTCAGTAATTGAAAAACATATTGGTTTTGCAGGAATTGATGCAAATAGCCCAACAGTAATTAGTGATGTAGTAAATTACATTAAAACTGTTGGAAAATATGAACACGTAAAATATCCAAATGGTGTTGACCATGTTGAATATTTCTTAGATTATGCAAATAAAGGTATATGCCAACAATTTGCTGCTGCTGCAACATTAATGTTTAGAGCTTTAGGAATTCCTGCTAGATTTACTATTGGATTTGTAAGTCAAGCAATTGCAAATACTGTTGTAGATGTATCGGCTGGAAACTTTCATGCTTGGGTAGAAATATATATTGATGGTTTAGGATGGGTAGTCGTTGATCCAACTGGTTCTTCTGAGGATACTCCTACACCAGAACCTCCAACACCTCCAACACCTCCAGAACCAGAAAAAGTTATTTTAAATATTAAACCATCTGATAGAGTTAAAGAATATGATGGATTAATATTATATCCTTATGAAATGTCTGATTTAAATAAAAATGGTGTTACTAGAATTATCGAAGGTTTTGATGAAGAAACTAAGATTATTCTTCAAGATTTATTAGACAAGGGTTATAGATATGAAGTAATAATTACAGGTGAACAAAGAGAAGTTGGAATTTCTGAATGCTACATTACTAGTATAAAAATTTATGATGAAAACAATCAAGATGTTACTAGTAACTATGAAATAAACTTATATCCTGGAACATTAAAAGTAGTAAAACAATTAATAATTGTTAAATTCTATAATATAAATAAGGTATATAATGGTTTAACTCATAAAGCCACTGAAATGCATTTATATGATATTGTTGGATTACCTAATGATTGTCATATTACTTATGATATAGCTGGTGAACGTTGCGAAGTTGGTGAAACTGCTATTACATTAACAAATATAGTGATATTAAATGAGTTTGGTGAAGATATGACTAGTAATTATGACTTTACATATGAAGGAGTTATTATCGTTAGACCTAGAAAAATTACGGTACAAACTCAATCAGTAACTAAAGAGTATGATGAAACTCCTTTAAGCAGTGATGTTTATTGGGTTTCAGTAGGAACTTTAGTTAATAATCATGAAATTGAGTGTTCAATGAATTCATCAATTATTAACGTAGGCTCTATAGAAAATTCAATTAATAACACAGTTATTTATGATGAAAATGGTAAAGATGTAACTAAAAACTATAGTATTTCTTATAACTTTGGTTTATTAACCATTAAAGAAAGTGAAGAAAGTCCTTCAAAGTAGAAATACTTTGAAGACTTTTTTCATAAACTTAGAGGTGAAAATATGATTTTGCATGATCAACATGTACACAGTTTATTTTCAGAGGATTCTGAAGAGGATTTAAAAAAGTATTATTTAAAGGCTAAGAAACTAGGTTGTCAATATTTTATAACTACCGAACACGTAGATTTAGATATTGCTGGTATGGGTGTAGATTGGCTCGCTGATTTTAATGAGTTAAAAGAAGTATTAAATAATATTAAAGAAAGTGACGGTCCTATCCCTTTATTAGGTATTGAGTTAGGATATAGAAAAGATTTGAAAGATAAACTTTTAAAAATAATAAAACAACATGATTTCGATTTAATAAACTTAAGTATTCACGATAGTGGAACTATGGATTATTATTTTATTGAAGGTTTTAAAGAAAAAGGCCTTAAGAATACCATAAGACTCTATTATGAACAAATGCTTGAAGCAGTAGAAAACTGGAATGATTTTAATGTTTTGAGTCATATTAACTATGGGTACAAAACTATATACAATTATGATCCATTATATGATTTTTTTAGTGATATAGAAATTATTAAAAAAATATTAATTGTTTTAATTCAAAAAAACAAAGCTTTAGAAATTAATACTAAAGTTGCAGATGATTTACCCATTGAAAATACAATTGGTTTATTAGAATTATATAAAGAATTAGGTGGTTCAAGAATAACTATTTCTTCCGATGCTCATGAATTGTCTAGATATTTAGAAAACTTTGATAAATATGTTAATATCGTAAAAGAAATAGGTTTCAAATATTTATGTTATTTTATAAAAGGAGAAGAAAAACATTTTTATCTATAAAAAAAAGAGGCTATATAGCCTCTATTTTTTATAGTTTTCTATTAGTTTTTTAATTGCATTAAAAGTTTCATCACTTAATCCATGTTCAACTTTACATGCATCGTTTTTAGCAATGTCAGGATCAACACCTAATGAAACAAAGAAATCAGAAAGTAGCGTATGTCTTGTGTACATTCTTTCAGCAATTATTAGTCCCCTTTCAGTTAAGTTGATTTCTCCTTTAGAATCAACTGTGATATAATTATTCTCTTTTAAATTTTTGATTGCTCTTGAAACAGATGCTTTTGAATAGTTCATAGATATAGCTATATCTAAAGATATAACCTTACCATTTTGTTTCTTTAGCATTAAAATTCTTTCTAAATAGTCTTCAGCAGATTCATATATTTTCATAATGCTTTACCTCTACATTATTTTATCATAAATAATATTTTAAATCAAATGTTATGTTATAAGACGAAAAGGTCAATTCACATAATGTTTGACTTATTTTATTAAAAGTGATATAATATATAGGAATTTATAGAAAGGATGCATAAATATGAAAAAGTTATTAAAGCATTATGGTAATATTTTTTCTACATATGGTATTTTAACTCCAATCGTAATTGTATCATTAGCATTTGTTATATTAATCGCAATGGAAAGAAATGATTCTATATCAGGTTTACTTTCTTCTTCATTAGGTTGGTTTATCGCTTTAGGAGTAATTGGTGTTTTAGCAATTGCTGGTATTGTAGTATTATTATGCTTCAAATTAAAAGTAGAAGAAGTAAACGCACTTGATTTATTCTTAATGATATTTAGTGTTTTAACATTATTAATGTTAGTATTATTCTGCTTTAATCCAGGAAATGGTACATTTATTTCTATCGTTAAATGGGTTGTTGTAGGATTAGCTTTTGCGGGTAGTATTGTAGCTACTTTCTTAAGATCAAGATATACAAAATAATAATAAAAGAGAAGCAATTTTTTGTTTCTCTTTTTTATTTATATAAATAAAATAATTAATTACTTGATTTATTTATTAAATTTTGTTATAATATTATAGCCACATAGAGATAGGGGATTCGTACAACGGTAGTACACCGGTCTCCAAAACCGTCAATGCGAGTTCGATTCTTGCATCCCCTGCCATGGCGAATATGGTGAAGTGGTTAACACAGCGGATTGTGGCTCCGTCATACGAGGGTTCGAATCCCTTTATTCGCCCCATTAGAATTTGCCTATAAGTCATCAGATTTATAGTGAAAATATAACGATTTTAACATTAAAATCAAGAAATTATGCATCTGTTTAGATGCATTTTTTAATTTCATTAAACTAATTAAAAATGATGGAATATTTTTTATATTTAATAATAAAATTGTTTTGAAAATGTATATTTTGTTGTAACATATACATCTATATAATTGAAAAGTATATTAATTATTAGTTATATAATCTTAAAATAATTTTCATACGAAAATGAAATAAAAAATTTGAAAAACTAAAAAATGTATGCTATAATATACATAATAATTAGTAATCTGTTTAGGAGAATGTAATGCAATTATTTGAAAATTTTATAAGTTATAGAAGAAGTGAAACTCTTCCTGAAGTTCAAAATATATATCACACTTTAATTCATAATGGTTATTCAACATTTTGTGATATTTATAGTTTAAATTCAGGTAGGTTTGATGAAAATTTATTAAATATAATCAAAGGATGTACTAACTTTATTCTTGTGTTGAATGCACATTCTTTGGATAGATGTAATAATGATGATGATTGGCTTAAGTATGAAATAAAGACAGCATTAGAAGCTAAAAAAAATATAATTTGTGTTTATGTTGGTGAGTTTACTTTTCCTGAATACTTGCCAGAAGAAATTAACGCTATTAGATACTATAATGGAATAAATTATAGTTTTTTATATTTTGATAGTTTTATTGATTCAATATGCTCTCGTTTTTTGGTTAGAGATGTTGATACAAAAATTAGTGATGATAATAGGGATTTTTTAATTATAGATAACATTTTAGTTAAATACTTGGGAAGTGCTAATATAGTTTATATTCCTAGAAATGTAAAAAGTATAGGACAAAAAGCATTTAAAGATATGACCCAAATTAATAAAATAATATTTAATGAAGATTTAGAAGAAATTTGTGATTTTGCTTTTGAGCGATGTATTAATATTGCTAATATTATTTTTCCAGATAAATTACAAAGTGTTGGTGTAAGAGCTTTTAATAGGTGTTATAATCTTTCGTTTGTTGCTTTTAATAATAATCTTTGTTCGATAGGAGAGGAGTCATTTCGTTTTTGTGGTCAATTAAAAGTGGTAAGATTTGGAAAGTATATAACTTCTATTCCAGGTTCGGCTTTTAATGAATGCAATAAACTGGCACTTTTTGACATCGATGTTGAAAACGAATCTTATTGTACAATTGATGGTTTATTGTATGATAAAACACAAAAAACTATAATTCGTTGTCCAGAAGCATATTCTAAAGATTTAGTAAATATTAATTCTACAGTTGAAACGATTGATTCATATTGTTTTTATAAATGTTTAAATGTAATAGATATAATTCTTCCTAAAAATTTATTAAAAGTGAATTCATTTGCTTTTGCTTATTGTAAAAAAATTATGAGTTTGACTTTAGGAGATTATATAGAAGAATTTGATATCACTGCTATTGCTGGATGGAATAGTACCCAACGTATTGTTGTGAGTAAAAGATTTAATCCTTTAATAAAATATCAAATTGAAAAACAATTATATGAAAAATTTGATGTGATACAAAATTACGATGAAAATATTTCCAAATATATTATGTTGAAGACTACTTTTGAATCTCTTGAAGAGGCATCAAATATGGCAAATATGCTTTTGTCTAGTAAATATATAGCTTCTGCACAAATTAATAAATTAAATGTATTTTATACATGGAATGATGAGTACTGTCATGAGCAAGAGTACGAATTATCGTGCATCACAAAAACAACCTTATTTGAAATTTTGGAAAAATTTATTAAATTAAATCATTCGTATGAGTGTTGCCAAATAATTAGTATTCCAATTATTGGTGTTTCAGAAGAATTTGGTAATTGGATAGATGAACAAATAATAAAACAGGAGGATGTATGATTGGTGTTATAGGTAATATTTTGATTTCATATCAAATCGGAGAAGATAATTATAAAGATATTATTAATCCAATGACTACTAAATACTTTGCTTTATCAAAATGTGATCAAATCAAATTTAAAATTGAAGAAGTGTTATTTATTGAAGATACTGTTTATAGTGTAGTGTTGTCTATGCTTGAACCGTATTTTAAAGAGGATGAGTTTATTATAGATAATAAATCTTCCGAATTTGAAGTTCATGAGTTGGATATTAAAGGGAAAATATCATTATATTTTAAAGAGACTAACTATTAAAATTCAATAATATTTTTCTTAAAAAAATATTAATGTTTCCATTGCATAACAACAGAGGGCATAATTATTCACATAATTTTCCCATACATGACTTTTTATATAATTTTATTTATTGATGTTACTTCAATAAATTAGAATTAAAATTTATATTATTGGTTTCTAAATAGTAAATAATTCTTAACAATTTTTTTACTACATGAGATAAGGCTACACGATGGTATTTTCCTTCGTTTCTCTTTTTCCAGTAGTATTTAGAAAAACACAAGTTATATTTCATAATGGTTTGAGCCACATTCATTAACGCATATCTTAAATGAGGAGAACCTCTTTTAACCATAGGACCACTAAATGATTGTGTTCCTGATTGAGAAATTGATGGTTCTAATCCTGCAAAAGACAATAATTTATTAGCATTTTCAAAAGATTTAATATCTGCATATTCAGATATTATAACAGCTGCTTATTGAATACCTATACCTGGAATTGAAAGAATTTTAAAATTATATTGATTCATAATCGATTCAATTTGTATTTCAATCTTTTCAATTTCTTCGTTATAGCAATTAATTAAGCGAATACTTGATGAAAGTTCTAATTCATAGTTTTCGTTTGATTTACCGATAGTTGATTTAGCAGCATTAATTAAACTAATAAATTTTTGATAAGAATAGTTTCCTCTAACTCCTTCTTTAACGAAGTCAAAAGTTGTATCAATATTAACTTTAGATAGTTTTTCAGCAGAAGGAAAGTTAGATAAAATTTTCATTGGGAGTACACCAAATATAGTTGAAAAGAATTTAGGAAATTTTGGAAAAGTAAGATCTAAAATATTTTGAACTCCTACTTTCAGCTTAGTTCTAGCTTCAATTAACCTAAATCTAAATCTTGTTAATGACTTTAATGAAGAAATATGATATGATTTAGATGAATAGGTAATGCAGTCTCTAGAAATTAACATTTGATAAATAATACGTGCATCAATTTTATCGGTTTTTGTTTTTCTTGAGGGGCAAGCTTGGCGAAACTTTTCAGTAAGATAAGGATTAAAAACCATAAAAGAAAAATTATGTTCATCTAAGAAACGCATCAAATTATTTCCATAATGACCGGTAGATTCCATTCCTATTCTTTTTTCTTTATTGGTATCAAGAGAATTAAGGATAGAAAGGAAATGAGCAAATCCATTTGAATTATTTTCAAAGGAAAATGAGTTATGAACAACCCCGCCTGTTTCAGTAGCAAAAAAACAGTCGTGGTTGTATTTGAAAATACCAATTCCAATAAGATACATGAAAGGCCTCCTTTTGTGTATTAAATTGTGTACCGAGGTTAGACCAAAGTTCTTACTTAATGTAGTCTTGCGCGAAATTAAACGTCAAATCGTTATCTTACTGATTACCAATTAAAAATAAAAACTATGGTTAGAGTCTCCTTGATCAGTCAAAGCTGTAAAAATACGGAAACTAATCCACAGTACAATGTGAACTTAGTTCACACATAAATTATATCATATAAAGATATAATTATAAAATATCAAGAATAGAAAGGAGTTATAATATAACGCTTAAGATCATTGATATCTTATGTTTTATATTATACAAGAGTAATATGAGTGATTATTGTATTGTTATTTCGACATTTTCAAATGATCAAGATGCCAACATAATTATTAATGAAATTTTAAAAGAAAAACTTGCAGCTTGTATACAAACAATAAATATAAATAGTCATTACACTTGGAATAATGAGGTTTGTCATGACAAAGAAGTATTAGTGCTGTTTAAAACTAAAAGAGAATTATATAAAGATTTGGAATTAAAAATACAGAATATGCATAATTATGATACTCCTGAAATTATTTCTATTGATATAGATTCAGGTTTGAATAAATATTTTAAATGGATAGATGATGTTTCTAAATAAAAACTTAACAAATTTTATGGATTTATGATGTGGTTCATCTAGATATGTAATATTAATTATAAGAAATCGTGTTAATGTCATTACTTTTGATTTATTATAATATAGTTTGCAAAATTGATACATAATAATTCCCGTGAGTGACAATTAATATTATATAATGAATACTGATATTTTCTAAATATTTGTTGTCGTAAATTTAAAAAAATATTGATATATTGATAGAGGGAAATCTTAGAGTTGAAAAATAAGCAAATTAGTTTATAAAAGAATTAAATTATTTACGAAAGAGGAATATGATAAATATATAGTTGATTATGAATAAAAAACTTATCACATTTAGTTTGTCATAGTGAAAAATAACCCATATATCCTGTTCATTGAAATAATTTAGATGTAGTAGCGGACTTCATAAATAATAAAAAAAATTAAGACGTGAAATTAATGATGGTGTGAGAGAATTTAAAACTATTTGACTGTGAGGTAATACTTGCAGTCTTTACTTTTTAAAAAAGACTTATAGACCCGCACACCTTATAAAAAAATAAATATCGTAGCAGTTAGGCATTAGAATTTGCCTATAAGTCATCTGTGATGGCTTATTTTTTTATTGACAAATAATAATAATTATGGTATAATTATACCATAAAAAGAATATAATAATTTAGGAGGTTATTATGCAAGTGTTACCAAGAATATTACCAATAAATGAACTTAAGAATACAGCCAATATTTCTAAAATATGTAAAGAGAGTGAGACACCAATTGTGATAACTAAAAATGGTTACAGTGATATGGTTCTTATGAGTGTTGAGTTATATGAACAAACTATTGCAAAAATGCAAGCAGCTATTTTAATAAATGAAGCGCTTAATGATCCGGAAAGAAATAAAGACAAAGTAGAATTAAATTCATTTATTAAGGGAATTATTAATAATGAATAAAAAATACGAGTTTTTTAGTAGATAGATTAGAAGATGATTCAAGTAAATGGACATTTAGTAATGATATTAATGTGTATTATAAAGAATTTTCAGATGATTTATTAATTGAAGTATTTAACTTTATAAGAGAAGACGAAGAGTTTAAACTAATAATTGATCAATTAAATAAATAATAAATAAACACCATTAGTCTGGTTAGGATTAGTGGTGTTTTATATACATTTTTTTACAAATTATTCAAAGAAATAATTGCATTTTTTTCGAAACAATTTTATATATAATTTGCATTTTTTTCGAAGTTATGTTATAATATAAATGTCTTAAGGAGGTTTATTATGAAAAGAAAATTAATTAATGAATTATTAAATTGGAAGAAAAATAAACGTACTAAACCATTAATGATATATGGAGCAAGACAAGTAGGAAAAACATATTTAGTTAGAGAATTTGCAAAAGATAATTATGAATATTTGTATGAAATAAATTTTGAACTTGATAAAAACGCTAAAGATTTATTTAAAGGCAATTTAACAATTGAAAATCTATTTCTGCACTTATCATCATATAAAACAAACGTCCCAATTATTGAAGGAAAAACTTTACTTTTTTTTGATGAAGTTCAAACATGTCCTGATGTTTTAACATCATTAAAAGCATTTGCGATGGATGGAAGATTTGATGTTATTGCTAGTGGTTCAATGCTAGGGATAGTAATGGGAAATGTTTCATCATATCCAGTTGGCTATGTAGAAACTTTAAATATGAAGCCAATGAGTTTTGAAGAATTCTTATGGGCAAAAGGATATGGTGAAGAATTAATAAGTTATTATGAGACATTTTATAAAGAAGAAAAACTCGTACCCGATGCTATACATGAAAAACTGAATGAATTATTTTTACAATATGTAGTGGTCGGTGGAATGCCAGAGGTTGTTGATATATTTGTAAATACTTTAGATATAAGATTAGTTGTTGAAGCACAAAAAAGAATTCTTAATGACTATTATAAAGATTTAGCACATTATGCAACCAAAGATATCAAGGAAAAAGTTAGAGAGTGTTATGAATCTATTCCAGATCAGCTAGCAATGGAAAATAAGAAGTATCAATACAAAGTAATTAGAAACGGTGGTAATGCTAGATATTATGGTACTAGTATTAAATGGATTACTGACTCAGGATTAGCACAACAAATTTTTAGATTAAAAACTTTTGATAAACCATTAAGAGCGTATCGTGATCCCCAAAGTTTTAAATTATACTTTAATGATACTGGACTTTTGCTTGCAATGTATGAAGGTAATGCACAATTTGAAATATTAAATGGTAATGCAGGAATTTTCAAAGGAGGTATATTTGAAAATGTAATTGCGCAAACACTACTTCAAAATAATATACCATTATATTATTATAGAAGAGATGAGAAACTTGAAATTGATTTTATTACATTATTAAATAATGATATTGTTCCAATTGAAGTTAAATCTGGACATAATACCAAATCTATTAGTTTAAATAATATTATTGAAAAAAATAATATTAAATATGGTATAAAATTATCAATGAATAATGTTAACTGCTCTCATCCTAAAATTAAATGCTATCCTTTATATATGAGTATTTTTATAAAAGATAATATCTAATAAAGAGACTTATCATCCCACACACCATATAAAAAGATAGATATCGTAGCAGTTAGGCATTTTTATAGTTCAAATGTTGAAGATCTAAGACCTGTTTTAAAAATTTTGTATCCAGTTGGATGCAATTTTTTTTATTTTGTGAAATGATTTATTTGTCTAACTAATGGAACTTACAATATTTTAAGAAATGTAATAAAATTAAATTATTAAATGTCGTGTAATTAATCTTATTGAAACAACAAAATGTGTAACTTATACTATAAGAATTACTAATTTAGAAACAAATAAAACTAAAGAAATAAATTCTTCAATTATTATTCCTAGTAGTTTAGATATAGATCCTAACTATATTACTAAAAGATAATTATTAGAAAATTTACTTTAAGACTATAAGGTTTTGGACTTATACTCTTTTCATTTGAAATTTATTAATTTTTCATTTAGTAAAAATGCAATTAAATATTTCATTAAGAAGATTTTAAAATTTGAATAAAACTTATTATTGTGATATAATACAATATGTAGTAAATGATTTATTAAATATTGTATCCATTAATATCTTAATTGATTAAATGATTTTAAAAGGAGATAATCTATGCAATATGCTTATTTAGTTTTATTTATAGTTTCCCTGTTGTTAATTCCTTTATATTTTTTGTGTGTTAGAAAAAGAAAAGAAGAGCTTTGGCTTTTAATTCTAATTATTTGTGTTTCAGTAGTTAATCTTGGCTATCTTTTAATATCACTATCACCAACTATAAACTGTGCTTTATTATCTAATAAAGTTGTCTATTTAGGTCAAGTATTTATTCCTATGAGTATGTTAATAATAATAACTAAACTATGTGGATTTAAAATAAACAAAACCATAGTTGGTATTTTAATTTTCCTTGCGGTTATAATGTTTGGAATAGTTTGTACAACTGGGTATAATGATTGGTACTATACAAATGTATCAATTGAAACTCTTGATGACGCAACCATTCTTCATAAAGAATATGGTTTTTTACACCCAACTAATTTAATCTATGTTTCATTATATTTTATAACAATGGTGTTTGTGGTTGTTTGGTCATTTAAAAAACACAAAGGAGCATATCAAAAACAAGCAACTACAATGTTAATTATTGTATTGGGAAATATTTTGATGTGGCTTGTTCAAAAAGTAGTCCCATGGAATTTTGAGTTGCTTTCTATTACTTATTTAATGAGTGCTGGTTCGTTTTTATTTGTAACTATTATGCTTCAAGATTATGTTCATATTAACGATATACCAAGATATTCACCAAAAGAACAAATTCAACTAGGTATTGATATTTTAACAATGCCAATGGAAGAAAAAATCCAAAAGGTTTTATGTTGTGTAAGAGATGGTGAATTGTTGTGCACAAGAGAAAGAGAAATTCTTGAATTTATTTTAGAAAATAAAAAAAGAAAAGAGATCGCTAAAGAATTATATCTTTCTGAAAATACTATAAAAACTTATACAAGAACTTTATACGCAAAACTTGGTGTTACTTGTCGTGAGGAATTATTTTCTCTGTTATTAGAAGGTAACAATTAAAATAACATAAAAATTTAAAAGACGTATTATACGTCTTTTTTTATTTGTCCTTTTTACCATTATAAATTAAGTTTCACCCTAAAGGGGTGATGAAAAAAAGAAAAGAAAGTGATAAAATAATTATAAATAAATTAAGGTAAATATGGGAGGTGAAACATAAAAATGAAAACAATAGTTTTATTTGATGAGTTTGAATTACCAATTATTAAAGGTATGGAATATCTTGTTAATGATAAAATTATCAGTAGTGATTATTTGTTTATTAATGAATTGAATGATGGATTTTCGATGTATTTTGAAAAAGATTTTCCAGTATTTAATATTCCCCAAAAATCAGATAGAAATTACAATCTATTAGAATTAAAAAGAGAAAATAAAAATATTAAGTTTTTTTGTCCTGAAAAACTAAAAAGTATTGATTCAGCAGTATGGTATTTTTATGTGGAAATTTTTGATGAATGTGGCAATATTCATATTTTGCCTGGTCAGGTGCGTGTTTCATTTGATGGACTGAATATGTTTCAAGCAAAAGGTATTCCAAAGTTTATAGATGTTCTTGAAAAAGTAAAAATTTATAAAGAAATAGAAAGGGAAAAGAGTTATGAGTAAAAAACAAACATTTATATTATTTTTGATGATTGCAGTTTTCTCAATTATTTTAGTTGGCTGTGGTAATAAAACAGTAGATCAATTAGAAAATGATTATGGAATAGTTGTTGAAGGCGGTTCATTTGAAAAAGGATCTCAATTAGTAAGTAATAAGGTTGAATTAAATACTACAGAGGCTCAAAGTGTATTAGAAAGTCTTTCTAGTAAAGAATATAATAAGTCTGGAAATATTTATATTTTTGATATTTATGTTTCTAAAGACGATAAAAAGGTACAACCAAATGGAAAAGTTAAAGTATCGATTCCACTTCCTAATCAAACAATTGAGGAATATGTTGTTTTCCACGTTAAGGACAATAGTGCAATTGAAGAACTTTCTCCAAGAATTGAAGGAAACAATTTAGTATTTGAAGTTGAAAGCTTTTCATATTTTGTTGTTACAGAAAAAGCCCATCAACATAGTTATAATAGTGTTGTAACTAATCCAACATGTACTGAAAAAGGATATACTACATATACATGT
Source organism: Bacilli bacterium (assembly GCA_017409905.1). Lineage (GTDB taxonomy): Bacteria > Bacillota_I > Bacilli_A > ML615J-28 > CAG-313 > UBA1231. Next base: position 78,895 of record JAFQRV010000022.1, on the reverse strand, counting down.
AGTTGTGGTGAAAGTTATGTTGATCAATATGTTGATGAAGTTGGACATGCTTTTGATGAAGGTGTAGTAACTAAAGTCGCAACATGTATTGAAGAAGGTATTAGAACATATACTTGTACAGTATGTAAAGAAACTAAAGAAGAAACAATTCAAAAAACTAATCACGTATATGAATTTGTTGAAGAAGTTGAGCCAACTTGTACAAAAAAAGGATCAGTAAAACATTATCATTGTGAAGAATGTAATAAGAACTTTGACATGAACTATGGTGAAATTATTGATATAACAATTGAAAAATTAGAACATGAATATGGCTATATGTATTATGCTAGTCAACCAACATTCTTTAATGATGGTAACATTGCTTACTATTTTTGTGAAAAATGTGAAAAATATTTTGATGAAGAATATAATGAAGTAGAAACAGTTAAGATTCCTAAATTATCAACAAACCTTTCTATTTGTGTTAATGGAGAGCCTACACAACTAGTACTAAAAGAAGAAAATGAATCACACATTATTTGGGGTTTAGAAAATCTTTCTGTTGAAAAAGGTGATCTTATTACTCTTTCTTCAACAGATAATCCTAGTGTAAGTTATAATTATTTTGCATCAGGAAATGTTGATAAAGACGGCAAGATTCTTACTACAGCACAAAATGTAAGTGTTGTTGCAGAAGCTACTCCTAACGGAATAATGTTATTCATTGATGGTTATAAATATGAAGGAATTGTTATCGAAATTAATGGTGAACAATATCCAATGAATAGTGTTACTTATCCAGATGCTACACCAACATATATATATGGATATGTTTATTTAGAAAAAGGTGATGAGTTTGTCATCGTAGATAATACAAATAATATTACATATAATTATGATAACCTTGATGAAAGTGACAAATGGAATATTTGGGACTTCCATCGTGGAGATGATGGCCAATTTGTCATGGATTATTCAGCTCGTTATGGAATTGAATTCTATATTGATGAAGGGAATACTATTTTAATTGATAAAGTATTTGCACCTTTTGATGGTAGTTCTTATGATTTAGTGTTTGAAGATGAAACAATGGATCCTATTTCTTTAACCGAAATAAATATTCCTGAAAATGATGAAGCTTATATGGAATTATTATGGTTTATTAATAATGAAGAAGTCATAAATAATCAAGATATAGTTAAATATATCACTGAACATGGATTATATATTTATACAGAAACAGTTTATCTAGAAGTAGGAGACAAATTTAATATTAAAAATAATACAGCAGATTCTATTATCAATTCAGAACATTTAATAGATGTTTATACATATACAAGTACAAGTAGTTTTACAATTAATGAAGATTATATAGAAATATTAACTGATGGTTATTATATGATTAGTTATATGCCATGTTTTAATGGATTTATGTTCTCTGATTCATATGTTGAAACAGCTGATTTATTTATGTATTTTGACGGAGAATTTATACCTCTTGAAATAGATGATAATAATATTGCAACATACGCTGGATTAATAGCTGAAGCAAATAGTAATATTGCATTTGTTAGTAATAATTATTCAGAATTTTATCCAATAATTTTAGATAGTAATGTTGATAATTCAATCGCTCAAGTAATTGAATCTAATGGTATGACTATGGTGATGTTTAAAAAGGCAGGTAAATACGATCTAGCATATAATATTGAAACTGGTATTTTATCAATTATAGATCAAAATGGAGAAGAACCTGGAGATACTCCCGTTGAATATATATATTTCTTAAGTGTTATAGATTATACAAACGGTAATCAAACATTATATTTTAGTAGAACTGCTGATGAAAATAATGAAGTGGTAATAAACGCTGCTAACTTATTTGAAAATTGTTATATTGCAGTTAGTGGTGTTGCTGTTGATGGAAGTGGATCTACTGATAGCTATGGCGCATTATATAGCACCGATTCATCAATCGCTGAAAGTTTGGGAACTCTTATTTTAGTTAAAAAATCTGGTCAATTTGATGTATACTTTAATGTTGAAACAAAATCAGTAAAATTAGTATTAGCAGAAGAACCTGAACACACTGAATGTACATATGATGAAGGTGTAGTAACTAAAGTTGCAACACACACTGAAGAAGGTATTAGAACATATACTTGTACAGTATGCGGAGAAACTAAAGAAGAAGTCATTGAAAAAACATTAGGTCATAGTTATGGTGAGTGGAAACCTGATGAAATTGAACAAGACAAACATTATAGAGAATGTCTTTGTAAAGATAAAGAAACAGGAAACTGTACTTATGATGAAGGTGTTGTAACTAAAGTTGCAACACATACTGAAGAAGGTATTAGAACTTATACATGCACAGAATGTGGTAGAACTAAAGAAGAAGCCATTGAAAAAACATTAGGTCATAGTTATGGTGAGTGGAAACCTGATGAAGTTGAACAAGAAAAACACTATAAAGCTTGCTTATGCGGTGAAGTTGAAATAGGTGATTGTACTTTTGATGAAAACGATACTTGTACTGTTTGTGGAAGAGAAAAAGAAGAAGAATCTGGTATTACTATTGTAATATTTGGAGGAAGTGCAACATTTGTAGGAAAAGAGACAGTTACAACAGATAGTGACTTATATGGAGAGAATGCAAATGTTTATATAGCACAAGCTAATGATGTCTTAAATGTTTCCTTAACTGAACAAGATGGAAGAACGTTTAAATATTGGGTTTCTGCAACAAATACAATTATTCCTGATGAAGATTTCTCAATACTTTTATTAAGAAGTGGTTATTATTATCCAGTCTTCGAAGACACAGATATTAATAGTTATTCAAATCGAGTAAAAATTTATAAAGGAAATTGTGAAGAAGGTACCCTTTATATGTCTACTAATTCTAAAGGTGATGTTAAATATGAATTAGAGTTTGAAAATGGTGGACATCATGATTTCTATGATTATGAACAATTTAATAATCAATATCATATGCAAAAATGTACGGTATGTGGAGAAACAATCTATGAAAAACATACTAAACATGAAAGCACTATCGTAAAAGAAGCAGGACATGCAGAAGAAGGTCAAATAAAATGTGAATGTTTCTGCGGACATGTTTGGTTAGAAAGCATACCAGTAACAGATGATCATACGATTGATTATGATGATTGGGATATTATAGAAGAAAGTATTAATGGACAATATGGTAAATACCGTGTTTACTGTAAATATTGTGACTATTATGAAGAATATTGGTATTTAGGTAATTTAGACTTTATTGGTTTTATGGATAATGCGATGATAAAATATCAATATACATATGGCGGAAAAGTATGCCATGATGAGTATTACTATTCTTATAGAAATGAAAATGAAGAGAAAGTATATATTTGGGCATTCCAATATGAAAGCGAAAATGCATCAAATAAAGATTATAATGATACATATATCTTTATGTATATTGATGATGAAGATTCAACAACTATAGAACCAATTTATTTATCTAAGTCAAGAGGGACAGGCAGAGGCGAATATTTATGGGCTGTTTATGCTTATGCATATGATGTAAATGGTTGGATTAAAACTTTAGATTCTCCTGATTTTAACATAGGGTGTGAAAATGGTATGTTATTAAGTAACAGCATGAGTGCAAGATCATCTGTGTTTGAATCATATCATGATTATTGGGCTGAAACATATAATAAATTACGTATTCCAACTACAAAAGAATTTAATGATTTATCGGATACTGTATGGGAAATAGAGTATGAAGGTAAAGCATTCCAAGACGAAAGAGATGTAATTTGGTATGTTAAGGATAAAGAAACATCATATAAAAAGTATATGTATGTAGATAAGGAAACAGGTATAACATATGGATATGAAGATTTAGGTACATATTATAGAACAACTTTTATTATGAGAACATATAAAGCAATTGTATCTCCTGAAGAATTTGAAGAGTTAGATGATGCTGGTAAGTCAGTTGTTTACTCATATGGCGATATAGAAAATGATATTAAGTCACTTTGTTCAAACCGTACATTATTTAATAACTTTACATTGACTCTTCCTGAAACAACTACTGCATTTAGATTACTTTTTAGTGATTCATTTGATTGTGTTGAAATAAGTGGAAGTGATGTAAATGTTTACAAAAATAGTGCATATGTATATAATAGTGGAAGTCCAATTACATTTACATGGGAAGGCAAAGAAGGTATAGCGTTTGACAGATATGAAATTTGGGATTTTGAAAATCAAAAATGGATCGTTCTTTCAGAAGAAGCAGATTATGTCTTCAATACATTAGAAAATCCTAGAAGAACTGCCGCATATGTAAGAGTAATTTGTCATAGAGAAGACATTCCTGTTGTACCTGGAGAAACTTACAGAATATCAGTAGAAAACGGATATATTGAAATTGACGGTAAAGAATATTTGGGAACTGCTGAAGTAGCAGCTGGAACACTTGTGTACATATACGCGAATGAAGTAGATGAAAAAACATTTGATCATTGGCTAGATGGTAATGGTGAAGAATTTAGCAATAATAGTTTCACTGTAAATTCAAATATGACATTCACACCAGTTTATACTGATACTTTATATAGCATTTATTGTAGTGGATGGAATTATGATAGCTATGTTATTGTTAATAGAGGAGAAGCACACTACAGCAATGAATTTGAAGGTATTAAAGGTGAAAAGGTAGAGTTGTCAACTACACCAGATGAAGATAGTGATTGCAATGTCTTTATTGGATGGTTTATGGAAAGATATGGTTCAGATGGATATGAATATATCTTACTTAGCGATAGTACTACATTTACTTATGAAATAAAAGGTGATGCCGCAGGTTGTATTTATGCGGTATGGACAACTGGTGAAAATCCATTTATTAAGAAATATGTCGATATCCGCGTTGAAAATGGCTTTGTTTTACGTGCTGGTGGTGAAATTGGTATGGCAAATGATAATGCATATTCAGCTATAAGTGTTTCTAGTAATTGTAGAGTTTTAATCTATGATGATCCTACTGATGAAACAGTTTATACAGTTTGGGATATTGCATATAAAAATGAACTTGAAGGCGAATTAAATCATGATACTTGTGAATCATATGTAGATGAATATGGATATTATCCAGCAGGATTTTGGGTTGATGATCCACAAAATAGTTATCCAGATGGTGAAATTAATATAACAGGTTTAGAAAATACTGATGAAGACCTAGAGGAAGGTAGCGGAGTTATTATTCCAGAACCGGTAGAAGATATAGTAGAATAAATATTATGGATAAATCAAAAGAGTTAGCTAATTAGCTAACTCTTTTCTTTAATAAAATTCTTTGAGAAATAGTTAAATTTATTATATAATATTTTTATAGAAAATTTTATATGTTGGGAGTAATTAATATGGATGTAAGAGAATGTATTTTAAAAAGAAGAAGTATTAGAAAATATTCAGATAAAGAAATTGATAGACAAATTGTTGTGGATTTATTAGAATGTGCAATGGCTGCCCCTAGTGCTTGTAATAAACAACCATGGGAGTTTTATGTAATTGAAAATCAAGATGTTTTAAAAGAAATTAAGATGTGTTCTAGATATTCTCAATTTAATTCACCATTAGTTATTATTGTATGTGGTAATCAAGAAAGAAGCTTATCAAAAAAAGATAATGATTTTTGGATTCAAGATGTTTCTGCAGCAATCGAAAATATTTTGCTACGTGCAACATCAATAGGATTAGGTACTGTTTGGTGTGGACTAACTCCTACTGAAATGCCTACTAAAAAAGTTAAAGAAGTATTGTCTTTGCCTGAATATATTATTCCATTAGGAATGATTCATATTGGATACCCCGATGAAGAAAAAGAAGAAAGAACACAATATAATAGTAACTATGTACACTACATAGAATAAGTCTTTTTAAAATTTTTAAGAATTAGGAATAAATATGAATATTTTGGAAAAAATATACAAAAAAGGTTGAATGATAAAAAACCATATGATATAATATTGTTGTATATGAAATAATATACAAATACTTAAAATATTTCACTTAGGAGGAGATTTAAAAGATGAAAAAAGTATTTCTTTTAGTAGTTGCCTTTTTCATGGCTGTTGCTGTTGTTGGCTGTAACGTTAAGGGTGGCGACAAAGATGACAAAAAAGGTTATGACTATGATGCAATTCCAGATACTATGGAAGCTAGTTCATACGAAATTGCATTCGTTACTGACATTGGTCAATTAAAAGATAAATCATTTAACCAAGGTACTTGGGAAGGTTTAAAGAGATTTGCAAAAGAAAATAACAAATCATATAAATATTATCAACCAGCTGGTGGTAATGAAGCAACTGATGAAGATAGAATTGCTGCTATGAACGCTGCTGTTGCTGGTGGCGCTAAAATTATTGTATGTGCTGGTTTCATGCAAGGTAATGCTTTAACTGCTGTTGCTACTGCTAACCCTGAAGTTAAATTCGTATTCGTTGATGGTTGGCCACTTGGTTTAGAAAATGTTACTGCTATCGTTTTCCAAGAAGAACAAGCTGGTTATTTAGCTGGTTATGCTGCTGTTAAAGAAGGTTTCACTAAACTTGGATTTGCTGGTGGTGGAGGCGGAACTAACCCTGCTTGCCAAAGATTTGGTTATGGATATATTCAAGGTGCTAATGCTGCTGCAAAAGAATTAGGTAAAACTGTTGAAATGAAATATAGCTGGTTACATGGTGCTAGTTTCTCTGCTTCAGCTGAACTTCAAACAATGCTTGAAGGTTGGTATTCAACTGGAACTCAAGTAGTATTTGCTTGTGGTGGTTCAATGTGTACAAGTGCATTCGCAGCTGCTGGTGCTAACAATGGTAAAGTTATTGGTGTTGACGTTGACCAAGCTGGTGATAGTGCAACTGTTATCACTTCTGCAATGAAGGGATTAAGAGAAGGTACAATGTATGCTTTAGAAAAATTCTATGCTGGTAAATGGTCTGAAATTTCTGATAAATCTGCTAATCTAGGTGTTAATGATAACGCTGTTGGCTTACCTACTGAAGAATCTTCATGGGGATTCAAGAATTTCACAGTTGAAGAATACAATGAATTATTCAAAAAATTACAAGATAAAACAATCGTTGTAGATGCTACTGTTGAAGGTGCTGAATCTAAATCTTACAGTAATGTTACTGTTGATTGGGTAAAATAATAAGTTAATTAAAAGTCTAACTACAAAAAAGTAGTTAGACTTTTTTATATTTATTTGAAAAAAAGTAATTAATACTGTATACTTATAATATAAAAAGTAATTTTTTGATGAATGGAGTTAGTATGGAAAATTATGCTATCGAGATGCTAAATATTACAAAAACGTTTGGAGGTAAACCTGCAAATGATAATATTAGCTTACAGTTAAGAAAAGGGGAAATACATGCTTTATTAGGTGAAAATGGTGCAGGTAAATCAACTTTAATGAGTATTCTTTTTGGATTATATCAAGCAGATTCAGGTATAATAAAAAAAGATGGTGAAGTTATTGAAATTAAGGGACCAAAAGACGCTAATAAATATCGTATAGGTATGGTCCATCAACATTTTAAATTAGTAGAAGTGTTTACAGTTTTAGAAAATATCATTTTAGGTTCTGAAACAACAAAGTTTGGATTTATTCAAAAAAAGGAATCGAGGGAAAAGATTATTAAACTTTCTGAAGAATATGGTCTAAATGTTGATCCAGATAAATTAATTGAAAACACTACTGTTGGCATGCAACAAAGAGTTGAAATTTTAAAAATGTTATATCGTGATAATGATATTTTAATCTTTGATGAGCCTACTGCTGTATTGACTCCTCAAGAAATTGAAGAGTTACTTAAAATTATGAAAAGATTAGCAGAGAGTGGTAAATCAATATTATTTATTACTCATAAGATTAATGAAATATTAGCTGTAGCTGATAGATGTACAGTTCTAAGAAAAGGTCAATATGTTGGTACTGTTAATGTTTCAGAAACTAATAAAGTTGAACTTACTGAAATGATGGTTGGTAGAAAAGTAGAATTTGTAGTTCAAAAGGAAGAATGTAAACCTGGCGATACAGTACTTGAAGTAAATAAATTGGTAGTAAGTGGTTCAAAGAAAAATAAAAATGCCGTAAACAATGTATCATTTAAAGTAAGACGTGGTGAAATTGTTTGTATAGCTGGTATTGATGGAAATGGTCAGAGTGAATTAGCTTATGGTATTACTGGTTTAGAAAAAATAAAATCAGGAAGTATTGTGTTTAATGGAGAAGAAATAACACATTCTAGTGTTAATAGGAGAAATAAGATGGGACTAGCCCATATTCCTGAGGATAGACATAAATTTGGATTAGTATTAGACTTTACATTAGAAAATAATTTGGTTTTGAAAAAGTATAATGAGGAACAATTCCAAAAATTTAGATTTATCAAAAAAGATGAAATTAGAAAATATGCTGAAGAGTTAATTGAAAAATTTGATATTAGAAGTCCACAAGGACCAACTAACTCTGCTAGAACAATGTCTGGTGGTAATCAACAAAAAGCTATTATTGCAAGAGAAATAGATGTCAATCCAGAGTTATTAATTGCTGTTCAACCAACGCGTGGGTTGGATGTTGGAGCAATAGAGTTTATTCATAAACAAATTGTTGCTCAAAGAGATTTAGGAAAAGCAGTTCTATTATTCTCTTTAGAACTGGATGAAGTAATGAACTTGAGCGATAGAATTTTAGTCATGTATGAGGGAGAAATTGTTGGCGAGTTAGATCCTAAACAAACAACAGTTAATGAGTTAGGTTTATACATGGCAGGTACAAAAAATAATGTAAAAGGAGATAATTAGTATGGCTGGATGGTTATGGTTTTTATTACAACTAGTAATTATTGCTGGATTTGTAACATATTTAATTATTTCTGCAAAAAAAGCTAAACAAGAAAATAGAACAACATGGTTTATGAAGACTTGGGAAAAAGATTCAGTTAAATCTATAGCGTCATCTTTAATGTCTATTATTCTTGGTTTATTAATTGGTTGTTTAATTTTATTTATTATGGTACTTATACCTACTCAAGGTAGTAAATTATCAATGAAGAGTGCCATTGATGGTATTCAATTAATTTTCTCTGGTATTTTTAATACTGGTAGAAATGCAAATGGTTCATTAATATTTGGATTTAATAGTGTAAATATTGGTGATATGCTTTTTAGAGCTACTCCACTAATTTTAACTGGTTTAAGTGTTGCTGTGGCATTTAAAACGGGTTTATTTAATATAGGTGCTCCAGGACAATACTTAGCAAGTACTTCAGTGACATTAATATTGGCATTAAGTATTCCTACGAGTGTGGTTCATCCAATTTTTGTGTGGATTATTGCCTTTTTTGGTGGTATACTAGTGGGTGCATTATGGGGTGTAGTTCCAGGAATATTTAAAGCATTATTAAATGTTAATGAAGTAATTACTTGTATTATGATGAACTGGATTTCAGCAAACCTAGTTACTATGTTATTTGATAAGCAAATCGGTCCTTTTAAAAATTTATTAGATCCTAGTGGTACAAAAAATTTAGCATATGTTTTTAAAACAACACATAATGGTGTAGCTACTCCAAAATTAGGTTTGGATTTAATTTTTGAAGGATCTCAAGTTAATTTTGGTATAATAATTGCAATAGTAATTGCAATCTTAATTCATATAATTTTAAACAAAACAACTTTTGGTTATCAATTAAAAGCTTGTGGTAGCAACAAAAACGCTGCAAAATATGCTGGTATAAATGATAAAGTATGTACTATTGTTTCAATGGCAATTGCCGGTGGTCTTGCGGGTGCAGCAGCATCATTGTATTATTTAGCGGGTAATACTGAATTTGCATGGGAAACATATCAATCTTTACCAGCAGTTGGTTTCAATGGTATTCCTGTTGCCCTACTTGCTTGTAATCATCCAGTAGGAACTGTATTCTCAGCAATCTTTATTTCTTTACTTGATGTAAATGGTATGCAATTAAAATATATGACTCCATATAATGAATATATAACTAGTATAATTACCGCAATTATTGTATACTTTAGTGCTTTCAGTTTATTATTTAAACAGATTTTAAATGGAAAAATTAAAATTAATTTAAAAAATATATTTAAACGAAACAGTGAAAAAACAGTAGAGACAATTGAAAAAGAAACTGCTACAGAAGATAAAAAGGAGGTAATTGAATAATGGTATATTTTATTCAACAAACTTTAGTTTTCTGTATTCCTCTAATGATAGTTGCATTAGCCGGAGTATTTGCTGAAAGAAGTGGTATTATTAATATTGCTTTAGAAGGTATTATGGTATTTGGTGCTTTCATTGGTGTATTATTTGTTAGAATGTTTTTAAATATGGGATTTGGACCAGAGTCAGGACAATTTATCTTACTGGTTGTTGTTATAATAACAATGATTTTTGGTGGTCTATTTGCTTTACTACTTGCATATGCTTCGATTAATCTTAAAGCCGATCAAACTATTGGTGGTACAGCTTTAAACTTATTAGCTCCAGCTTTAGTTTTATTCTTAATACTAATTATTAGTCAACAAAATGTATTGAATATTAATTCAAGATATTCATCTGCTGATTTATTTATGTTATTCCAAGAGGATTTTGGATTAGGTACATCATATGAAAATCCATTAGGTGTGATTGGAAATATTTTATTTAATAAAGTATTCTTAACAACAGTGTATGCTATAGTTTTGTATATTGTTTTATCAATTATATTGATGAAAACAAAGTTTGGTCTACATTTAAGAGCATGTGGTGAACATCCACAAGCTGCTGATTCACTAGGAATAAATGTTTATAAAATGCGTTATATTGGAACAGTTATATCTGGTTGTCTAGCTGCATTTGGAGGATTCATATATGCTTTAACTGCAGCAGGATGTACATCAAATGGTGATGTAGCAGGGCTTGGTTTCCTAGCTTTGGCAGTTATGATTTTTGGTAACTGGAATCCGGTATCTATTGCACTTGCTGCTTTATTATTTGGAGCTTTAAAGTGTATTTCTGTAGGATATCCTTATATTGACTTTAATGGTGATGGTATTTATGCACTTACTAAATTACCAATTAATTCTCATATTTATCGTATTTTACCTTATTTGATTACATTAGTAGTACTTGCGTTTACTTCTAAAAAATCAAGAGCACCTAAGGCAGAGGGACAACCATACGATAAAGAAAAACGTTAAAAAAAAAGAAAGCTAATTTTTTAAAGAGTAAAATCTTTAAATTAGCTTTTTTATTTTAAAATAATTAATTGTAAAATTGACTATATTAGTTAAATGCTATATAATTAAAATAATATTGGAGGTTTAAAATGTCAGTTAAAACAAAAAATATATTAAGAATGTTATATATGTGGTTAATAGCATTAGCATATGTAGCATATGTAGTAAGTTTTATATTAGTAATTGTTAACTTAGCCAAAAAAAGTGCAGAATTTACCGCATACTTATCTAGTATTGGAATTTATTATGTTATTGCACTAGTATACATATTGATAGCAAAATTTACAGTTTATAAAGAAACAGCGATAATTCCTGAATTGAGTGATGCCTGGGGATTTATTAAGTTAATTATTTATCCTTTACATATGATTTTTGAAGGTATCGGTTTATTTGCTTATATTTGGGGTTTTTCAACAGGAGTGTTAAGAAGATATACTGGATTTGATTTATTATCAGTAAATCGTTTCTTTTGGGCTTTTGTTGTTGGTGTTGCGGCTTGCGGCTTAATGTTTTTATTATCCATCAATGCTTTAAAAGATTTGACATATGTATATGTAACAAATGTTGGTTGTTTAGTAGTTGTAATAGTATGTCATATTTTATGGGATATTCTAGATTTTGAACATAAAGAACATCGTGTTGGTTGTATTATTAAAAACATTGTATTTGGTTTAATGGTTCTAGCCGCTGTTGTTTATTCAATAATTGCTTGTGTTCAAACATTTGGAAGTTTAGAAGAAGGATATTTAAAATCAGTATATCAAGCATATGTTTATGTTGGTTTATTTGGTTATTTATTCTTTTACATGGTATTTATTGAACTTGGTAATATTCCTGAAAGCAGTAGCAAATTTTTACCAGCAATCGCTTTTGGATGTACGGTTGTATTATCGTTGTTAGCTGGTTTATTATTAAATGTGTCTAAAGTTTTATTAGTAATCTTACTTGTAATAATATTAGCTGGATTTGTATTATATGCTATCTTTAAAGGTTTACCATTCTATGTAGCGAGTGCACCTTATAGAAGAAAGTTAGGAACAAGTTCATCATCTTCTAATAACTATTCTAATTCATCTACATCAACTGTTAGTAGTGGTGCAAATCTTAAATCTGAACTATTAGAATGTTCTAATTTAAAATCATATATGCATTCACAAAGTGCATATGGTAAACATATCGGACAAGGAATTGATTTACAAATTGTGCAAGTAATAGTTGATGCATGTTATTTTGGAACATGTAGATATCGTATAACTTATAAGATTAAAGTTGATCAATCATGCTATTTATATAATGGTCGTCCAGATGAATATGCAATTCGTCAAGATATGAATGAAGTTGAAAGATACTTAAATAGTATAAGAGAAGAGTTTAAACAAGGTACAATGAGCAAAATTAATTCACTCGCAAATGAATATAAAGGATATGGTGGAAGAAGCTGGACTATTTCAGTCAATTTTGAAAAATTAAACTAAAAAAAGAAACTACGATTTTTCGTAGTTTTTTATTTACTATTATGTATTAAAAATGTTATAATATATTTGAGGTATATATATGAATGTAATTAGTATTGTTGATAATAAAAAAACAAACTATCATATTGTTCATAGTGTCAATTCAACGGAATGTGAACGTTATGCTTGTAGTGAACTTCAAAAATATTTATATGAGTCTTTAGAGTTTCCTATCCCTATTTTTTCTGACAAATGTTTAAAAAGAGGTCCGGAAATTATAATAGGAAGAGCAAGAAATAATAATGAATTAAGTAAGTTAATAGGAAAAAGCGAAGAAGCTTTTTTAATAATAGAAAAAGATAATGATATAATTATAACAGGAAATTCTTCAAGGGCTATATTATATGCTGTATATAAGTTTTTAGAGGAATTTGTTGGTTTTAGATGTTTTACAAAAGACTGTGAAAAGGTTGACAAGTTAGATTCATTATCAATTAAAAAAGACTATTTACTTATTCAAGATTTTTCATTTGAATATCGTGAAGTATATTTTAGAAATGCATTTGATGCTAATTTTGCTTCTAAAAATATGTTAAACAGTAATTTAGCAAACTTAGGGGCTATTCATGGTAATAAGGTTAAGTGGTATAATTTTCATCATTCATTTTCTGATTTAATAAATCCTAACGAATACTTTGAAGAACATCCTGAATATTTTTCGCTAATTGACGATAAGAGAAGAAAAGAACATACAGAACTTTGTTTATCAAATGAAGAAGTTTTTAATTTGTGTTTGGAAAAAATAAGAAGTTGGATTAAAAATAATCCCGATTGTAAAATTTTTTCTGTTGCACAAGATGAATGGATGGGCCATTTTATTAAGATGGCTTGTGAATGTGAAAATTGTAAAAAGATTGATGATGAAAATAATTCTCAAAGTGGATCAATTATTACTTTTGTTAATAGAATCGTTGAAGAATTACAAAAAGAATTTCCAGATAAATTAATTCATACATTTGCTTATCAATATTCTAGAAAAGCTCCAACTAAAGTTAAACCCCATAATAATGTAATTGTTCGATTATGCAATATTGAATGCTCTTGGTCAAAATCTATTGAAGAATTAACGAGTATTGATGGCACTTGTGAAACAGCAAAGTTTTATAATGATTTAATAAATTGGAGTAAAATTACTAATAGATTATATATTTGGGATTATGCTGTTAATTTTAGAAATTATTTGCTGCCTTTTCCTAATTTATTTGTAATAGCAAAAAACATCAGCTTATATCGTAAAAACAATGTTAAAGGAGTATTAATGCAAGGAAACTTCTCATATGGTGGAGGTGGTTATCTTGATGAATTAAAATCCTATTTAACCGCAAGATTATTAAGAGATGATGCGAAAAGTGTTAATGAGATTATAGAAGAATTTTGCTTTTATTATTATGGAGATGTTGCAAGCAAATATGTTTTAGAATATATCTATTTATGGGAAAAACATGTAAGAAATTATAACATGTGGTTATACGATAATGCTGATCATGAAATGTTTAATGAAGAGATTATTCAAGAATCATTTAGACTACTTAATAAAGCATTAGAGTTTACTACCAATAAAGAAAGAGTTGAAAGATTATTAATATCAATTGAATATTTATATTTAGTTAGATTAGAAATGGATTATCCAAATAGAAATAAATTAATTGATGACTTTAAAGAAAAAATACTTAAATTAAGAATTACTGAGATTTTTGAAAGAACAGAACTTAATTATTCAATTGAAATAATGAAGAAAAGTAGATATGCAATTGATAGAAAAGATTGGTATTCCTTATATTATATAATGAGATAGGAGGAAAATATGAATAAACCTTATGTTATATGTCATATGGTTATGTCGATAGATGGCAAAGTAACTGGTGATTTTTTAAGAAGAGATAAAGCTTCAAAAGCATGTGAAGTATATTATCAAATAAATAGGGACTATAAAGCTGATGCTTATGCATGTGGCAGAGTTACGATGGAAGAGAGTTTTACTAATAAGTGGTATCCTGATCTAAAGAAGTATAAATCAGTTGACAAAATTGAAGATTATATCGTAAATAAAAAAAGAGGGTTTTATGCTTTAGCATTTGACCCTCATGGTAGACTTGGGTGGAAGAGTAATTATATAATTGATGAAGCCCATGATCCAGGGTATGATAATGCAGAAATAATAGAGATTGTAACGCATTTAGTTGATAAAAGATATTTAACTTATTTACAAGATATGGGTATATCATATATTGTTGGGGGAGTAAATGAAATTAATGTTCGAGAAACATTACTTAAATTAAATCAATATTTTAATATTAGTAGGATTCTATTAGAAGGTGGAAGTATCATTAATGGAGCTTTTATGGAAGAAGACGTAATTGATGAATTGAGTCTTGTTGTGGATTCTGCCTGTGCAGAACCAGATGATAAACCATTATTTATGAAGAGTTTTGTTAAAGAATTTAATCTAAAAGATGTAAAAAAATATGGTAATGTTGTTTGGTTAAATTATGAAAAAAATAAAAACTAAAGTGTATTAAACTACACTTTAGTTTTTTTATTTGAATGGATCGAATGAAACCTTATCATCTAACTCTTTAATAAATTCAACCAACAAGTTGATTGTATATTCAACATCTTTTAGGCTTCCCACTTCTACAGAAGAATGCATATAACGAAGTGGGATACTAATTAATGTGGATGGGATACCTCCTTTTTGTTTGTAAAGAGTATCAAAGTCTGTATAAGTTTTTGAATATTCAACAACCTCTTGATATGGAATTTGATGTTTAATCGCAGTTTGTTTTAATAAATTGCAAAGGATTTCACTGCCGTTAGAAGCGATTGTAAACATTGGACCTTTACCAAGTGTTACATCTCTTACTTTATCACCATAATAAGCTACATCATTACTTGATCCTACATCTAATGTAATAGTAATTGTTGGATTAACCATAGATGTTGTGAATGTTGATCCTCTTCCTGTTGTTTCCTCGCCTACAGTTGATGCAAAATATACACCATTTGTAGTTTCATTTTTTACACGTCTTAAAACTTCACAACAAATAAATGTTGAAATTTTATCATCTAAAGCTCTAGATGATATTAGTTCGTTTTCAAGGTATGTTACATTGTCTTGATGAATAACCACGTCACCAATTGAAACAAGTTTTAATGTTTCTTCTTTTGAGAAAGTCCCTAAATCAAGAATTAAATCTTTTGTAGATATTTTATCGCCATTTGTTTTATAACAAATTACACCAGGAATATATTTGTATTCGTTATTAATAAACTTAGCAACATTAACTTTTTGACCAACATACATTTCAGGTCTGATTGCACCAACGTTTGTTAGTTTGCAAATTCCATTTGGAAGAATTTCTTCAATAATTAGTCCTATTTCATCAATGTGAGCTGCCAATAATACTTTAATGTTTGAATCTTTATTAATTACATGAATAGTATTATAACTATGGTGAGTAATGACTTCATCATCAATGTCTTTTAATTCTTCAATTAACATTTTTTGAATGTATAGTTCTTTACCACTTATTGATGGTGTTTTTAATAATTTTTCAAATAATTTTTTATTCATATTTATAACCTCTTTTACAATGTATTTATATTATATCATAAAATTTATTAATGTTGTAAAAATAAGAAAAGTATTAGTTTATTATTTTATAAATAATGTTAGATATGTTATAATATAAAAGATAAGAGGAAAGAACATGAAAAGATTAATAAAAATTGGCGATTTTCCAACAGGAATAAATAATAATATTTGTGATGTTGAAGGAGTATTAGTAGGACATTATACAATATGTAATGGTAAAAATAATACTGGCATAACAACAATATTACCACATTCTGGTAATTTATTTAAAAATAAAGTTGTTGCTGGAAGTTATGTTTATAATGGTTTTGGTAAATCTATAGGACTTGTACAAGTAAATGAACTTGGAAGTATTGAAACACCAATTATTTTAACTAATACATTATCGGTCGGTAAAGTAAGTGATGCTTTAATTGATTATATGTTAACTGAAAATAGTGATATTGGTAGAACTACATCAACAATTAATCCAATTATTTTAGAATGTAATGATGGTTCAATTAATGATATTCAAGATAGAGTATTAAATTTTGATAGTTTAATTTCTGCTATTCATGATGCAAGAGTTGATTTTTCAGAAGGTAGTATTGGTGCTGGATGTGGGATGAAATGTCATGGATTTAAAGGTGGGATTGGATCATCTTCTAGAATAATTAATATTGAAGATATTGATTATACAATAGGAGTATTAGTAAATAGCAATTTTGGTAGTTCAAATGGAGAAGATTTAATAATTAAAGGTCGACACATGGGGCCTTTAATTAAAGATTACAATCTAAAAAAAGAAGAAGATAAAGGAAGTATTATTGTTGTTATTGCGACTGATTTACCATTAGATAGTAGACAATTAGAAAGACTTTGTAAAAGAGCAGAACTAGGAATTTCAAGAACAGGATCATATGCTGGAAATGGTAGTGGGGATATAATGGTAGCATTTTCAACTCAAAATATGATTAAACACTACACTGAAAATCAAGTCGAAAATGTTATCCGTTTTTCAGATAACTTTATTAATAAGGCTTTTAAAGCAGTTGTTGATGCGACAGAAGAAGCAGTGTTAAATTCGATGTTTCATGCAGATGGCATTAGAAGTTATAATGGGATTTATTATAAATCTTTAACTGAGTATATTGATTTATATAAAGATTTGCTTAAAAAATAAAGTAGGAAATTATTACTTGGTAAAAACAAAAGAATTAGAAATATCTAATTCTTTTTTTGTCTTTTCAAAAATATAATATTTATAGTTACCTTGAAAAAAATTTTAAAATGAGGTATAATAATGTGAATTTCAAATGAAAGGAATTAGAGAAATGAAAAAATCCATTAAATTTTTAATTATTGGTATTTCATCATTAGTCGTAATTGTTGGTGCTGTATTAGGTATCGTTTTATTACGCCATAATACTCATACCTGGGATCAAGGTACAATTACAACTAATGCAACATGTATGAGTGAAGGTGTTATTACATATCACTGTACTGGTTGTGATGAAGTACGTAAAGAAACAATTCCTATGTTAGAAGAACATAATTGGAATGAAGGTGTAGTTATTAGTAATCCAACATGTGTAGAAGATGGAAGAACTTTATATACATGTACAGTTTGTGAATATACTGAAGAAAAAGTCGTTCTTGCAAAAGGACACGTTGAAGGAACTCCTGCAACTTGTTCAAGCAAAGCAATTTGTTCTGTATGTAAAAAACAATTTGGAGAAAGATTAGCTCACAATTACACTTATGTAAATGTTGATAATAATTGGCATAGAGGAATATGCGAATGTGGTCAAGAAACTAATATGAGACATGATCACAAAGAAGAAGTTGTAAAAGAAGCAGGTTGTTTAACTGCTGGTATTACTAACGTTACTTGTTCTCTATGTGATTATAATGAAGTTATTGAAGTAGAACCGTTGGGCCATAGTTGGGATAGTCCTAAAGCAACTTGTGAAAACGGTCAAACTTGCTTAATTTGTTCTGTAGAAAATGAAAAATTAGAACATAATTATGTTTTAGTTAATACTTCTTTAGTTACTTGTAGTGAAGATGGATTCGAAGTATATGAATGTAGTGAATGTGGTGATCAATATCGTAATATTACTGTTACATCTACTGGTCATAACGTTTCTAAATGGACTTTTGTTTCTACTCAAGCACTTGCTAATAAGACTTGTCAAGCAGAAGAAATTTATAAAGGTTTCTGTAAACTATGTAACCAAATGGTAGAAAAGAAAGAAATTGTTGAGAAACACAATTATGTAACTTCTATTGGTGTATTAGCTACATGTAGCCATGAAGGTACATATCATTTTGAATGTCAAGATTGTAACAATGAATATGATAAGCCATATTCAAATGCCAATGCACATAACTTTGTTGAAATTAATTCTTCATCAAGTGGAAATGTGAAGGAATATGAATGTGAACATTGCCATGAAACTAAAACAATTGTTTTAGCGAAAACTGAAGTTTCTACTGAACTAAGTAAAGATATTTTAGCTTCTAACGAAGTTGCTTTAAAAAATGCTACTATTAAATTAGATAATGATACAATCGATAATTTAGGTAGTTCTGATATTACATTAACTGCTGACACTGTTGAAAATGAATATAGAGATGAAATTGTAAATTCATTACCGGAAGATAAAAAAGAAGCTCTTGGTGATAACAAGATTTATAATTTCTTAATGGAACAAGATGGTAGTAATGTAACTGAATTTAATGGTGTTGTAACAGTAACAGTTCCTTACGAATTAGCTCCTGGAGAAGATCCAGAATCTATAGCAATTTGGTATATTAACGATTTGGGTGAAGTTGAATCTATTCCTGCAAGTTATTCAAATGGTACAGCCACTTTTGAAACTAGTCACTTCTCTTACTACTCTGTAATTAGATTATCAGCTGCTGATCGTTGTAAATTATATGGTCACTGGTTCACAGAAAAAGTCTATGAAAAAACTTGTACTGCAGATGGCTACAAACTTTCAATTTGTAGTAGATGTGGTGAATCACAAATCAGTGATATTGAAAAAGCTACAGGGCATACATTTATATCTACAAGAGTAGAACCTACTTGTGAAGCAAGAGGCTATGTAGAAAAAGAATGTGCTAAATGTGAATATAAAGATATCGAATATATTAAACCATTAGGCCATAATTATGAATTAAAAGAACAAAAAGATGCAACATGTAAAGAATCTGGTTATACAATTCATGAATGTACAAATGAAAACTGTGACAAAGAAATTACAAAGTATGAAAAACAAAAACCTCATACATTTGAAATAACAATTGTTAAAGTTACATGTACAACTGATGGATATCGTACATCTAAGTGTACTGTTTGTGAATATGAAAAAACAGATAATCATGCTAAAGCAACAGGTCATAAATATCAAGAAATAGTAGTAGAACCTACATGTACAGAAAAAGGTTATACATTACATCAATGTTCAAATTGTGATGATAATTATATTGATACATATGTTGATGAAGCTCATACTTGGAATATTGAAGCTGCAACTTGTGCAGAAGCTAAGTATTGTGTAATATGTAATGTTGTTGGTGAAGAAAAGACAACTAACCATACAATAGTTAATGGTGTATGTTCTGTTTGTGGTACTGGTTGTGATCACAACTTTAATACATCAACTGTTGAACCAACATGTACAGAAAAAGGTTATACAAAAGACGTATGTAGTATTTGTCAATTTGAAAAGAAGAGTAATTTTGTTGATGCTCTTGGACACCAATTCGACGAATTTGCATGTACTATTTGTGGAATTGAAACTTTAGGAAAAGAATTCTTTAGTGATTTTGCTACTAATTTAGTTGATACTGACATTACTATTCATATGGAAAATGTAACAGTTCCTGAAAGTTGGAAGTATTTAATTGCTGAAGAAATGGGCGAAATGGAATTGTTCTATTTATTTAATAGAATTGGTAAATTAGAAGTACATGTAAATTTAGATAGTGAAGATGTAGTAGAAGGATATGCATATGCTAGTGTTATTTTCAATACTGGTGCAAACCAAGAAGTTGAAGTAGAAGCATATGCTTTAATTGAAGATAATAATTTATATGTATTATTTAATAATATTGAAAAATTAATTAATGATGATTATCCAGAAGTTATCTATATTCCATTAAATTTATTATTTAATTCTAATGCTGAAGAACATAGATATGATAATGAGATTTTCTATGCAGCACAAGCTATTAAAGAACTTAAGAAGTTTGGTCCTACTATTAAGAAAATCGCAGAAAACTTATTAAGTCAAGATTTTGTTGCTGAATTAGTACAAAAGATTTTTGCAAGTTACTTTGAATTGGAAGAAACTGATAAAGAATATATATTCAGTAGCAAAGAAAACGCATTTGAATTAATTCTAACTGATTTATTATATACTCCAGTAGATGAATTATTAGGTAGAGATATAATGAAATTTATCGAAGATCTTAAGACAATGACTCTTGGCGATTTATTAGATAAATTTGAAACTTTTGGAACTAAATTTAGTGAAATTGAAGATAAAGTAAATGAATTAGTTGAATTAGTTTCTGAAGGCGAATATAAATCATTATATGAATTCATTAAAGATGTTTATGGTTTATCAGCAGTAATTAATCGTGAAAAATTAAAAGAATATACTTTCGTATCATTTGTTTCTAAATTATCAGGTGATTCTGAAGATGAAATAAAAGACAGTATTGATTCCTTTATTGAGGAAATTACAGGCGTTTCATTTGCTGAGGGAGAAGGTATTGATAAAGATGAATTCGATGCTATCGTTCATATTTTAGATAAATATTTTGGTGTAAACATTAGCATTAGTAAATCAAGTTATTTAAATAATATTGAAATCGTTGTTAAGAATGTTGATAATTGTAATCTTAAAGTTAATTTAACAAACGATTATAATTCATATATTGATTACACTACAGCTAAGAAGAATGTAATGAAGAAAGTAGAAGAATATGATTTAAATTCTATAATTGATAATAAAGAATATTATTATGATGAATTAGAAGGAAAATCAGTTCTTGTAGAAGGTTATACTGATAGTAGTGTTTATACAGATGTTGAAGGAGAATATGACCCTGAAACTGGTAAATATTATTTATATAGAGTTGAATATAATAGAACTTATTCTTCAAAATATTACAACTTCTTAGAAAATTATGGAATTTTAATTGCAACTGAGGACGGCAATGAATATGTTTCATATGTTTTTGAAAGTAAATATATATCTGAAGAAAAAATAGAAAAAACATATTATGATTACTATACTGGTGATTTAGTTAAGACTGAAGAAGTAGATGAAGATTATGATTATCATGGAGAATATGATAGTGAATATTACACATTTAATACTATTTATGTAGATGATTTCTACAATTGTGAACATAAATATGTTTTAGATGAAACTAGATCAATCACACCAGAAAAATGTGGAAGTGTCGCAAAACAATATTATATTTGTGATAGATGTGGTTTTGAATATATTACATATGCAGTAAAAGAACATACATATGTGCCAACACATGAATTTTTATCTGAAACAAAAGATTGTTATTCTGGTGTTGATACTACATTAACTTGTTCAGATTGTAATCATTCATTTGAAATGCCTACTAATTATTCTCATATGAAATATATGGAAATAATTGATGTATCAGAATTTGATGGAGAATGTGAACACACTGTTGAAATGCGTAATTGCGCATGCTCTTATAATGGTATTGATTTTGTTGTTGATGGTGGTTGGCATTACGAAGGGGAAAATGAGACATATAAATGTAGTAAATGTAATTTAACTATAGTAACTGATAGAAATTATATGTCAGCTAATCCTTATAATAATTGTAATTCAATAACAACTGTTAGCTTCTTAGTATCATTTGGTGATGTTATAGTAAAAGAAGTAAAAGTTGTTGAAGAACAAGAAAATCATAATATAATCTATTTTGGTGAATTAATTGAAGGCGCATCAACTTGTGAAGAAGGCGTAAAAGTTACTAAAATGTGTAGAAATTGTCATGAGATTCTTGGAGAAGAAGTATTATATGACTGTCCACATAAAGAATATGGTTATTATTCTTACTATTCAGTAATTCATGATTTAAAAGAATATGGTTCAGATTATAAAGTATATCGTCAAGGTTGTTGTATTCATCAAGAAGAAACACACAATACTTATGAACCTGAAATGGTTTATATTTTTGGTGAAAAATTAATTAGTCTTGATTATCATATGCAACCACAAGGAAATCCAAATGATAGTTATGCTGCAACTGTTGATGGTGTAACAGTTGGTTTAATGGATCATAGCACAACAGAAGGATGTCTTGAAAAGAATGAATATATTTTATATATTAACTTCGATAGTTATAGTTACAGTGGAGAATATGAATATAAGATTCATACTTCTGAATATGCAAGACATAAATATGAGTATGAATACGAATTCTTAACTGAAGAAGAAAATTGTGAAGAAGGCGTTAAAGTAATTTACACTTGTAAGTTCTGTGATTATTCATATACTTCTGAATACGATTGGCATTATGAACTTTCAAAACAAGTACGTTCTTTTGAAGAATATGGTTGCACTCATGCATATTATTACACATATGAATGTCCATGTGGTGAAAGAAAGTATAATTATGATGATTATAACAAAGCTAATATGAGTTATTATTCAGGATATATAAATGATGAGTACGTTTATGGTTATAAATGTTATGATTGTGATTTTATAATTGGTGAAGCTAGTAGTGAATATATTACAGTTGATGAATGTCACCAAAAGAGAATTACTACACAAAAGTACTATTTCAATGGTGCTGTTGTAGATGTTGAAGTTACAGAAGAGATTATAGAAAGTCATTCTTGGGAAAACTATGTAGGATTAATAGAAGGTTCTGCAAGTTGTGATGAAGGATGCTTTAGTATTAGAAAATGTTCAGATTGTGGTGCAATCAATGAAGAATCTGCTGAGCACTCATTCTACCATGAATATGGACACATTGCTGTGATTGATGCTGGTAAAATTAGTGAAATGAGTAATAGTACAGGTATTATTTATGTTAATGGATGTGCTTGTGGTTATGATTTAAGTGTTGATTATAGTGATGAATTCTCTCATGAATACAGTTATGATGAAGAAAGAGATGAATACATTGATTACTATAGATCAACTATAGATGGATTATGCTTCCGTTATGCTGTTTTCGATGAATATGATGAATGTAATAAGAAATCTACTTTAATTATCGAATTTGGTTATTATGATAAAAATGAATCTAAATATGTAGTAAATAAAAACTTATCATTTGAACAAACATTTATTACATGTGCACACTCATTTGGTGATATTATTGGATATCAATTTATTAATGGCAAAAATCATTCAAATGGTATGTATGTTTCTCGTCAATGTGAAGAATGTGATTACATTTTAAAGACTAAAGAATATGATTGTATTTCTATAGAATTAGATGCAATTAGATTTGAACAATATGGTAGTGAAGCATATATTCAAAAATATGGTTGTCCATGTGGAAACAGCGGTTTCGAGTATTCAGAAGTAGGATTTGAATTACAAAATCAGTCAAGAGAATACTATGATAATCAAATTGATGCAACTGCTGCATTTGAAGCTTATAAAAACTTTGTAAATGAGTATAATTATTGGGATTATAGTTTTGATCTAACAACATTTGAATTAAGGGTTGAAACTGTAACAGATGAAACAGGTAATATATCTATTGTTTATACTACAGGTTATGCAACTTGTGCTGATTGTTTAGTTGTAGAATTCCGTACTGTTAAATATTATAATGGTGAGGTTGAATTAGGTACTTTAGATGAATATTGCTCAATTTATTCAAATCATTATACTAGAAGGTTTGTAGAATTAATGCCAGAATCTAATGATTGTTATGATGGTGTAAGAGTTGTAGAAATTTGTCAAAACTGTAATAAAATAGAGGATGAATATGATGCTTATTATCATTGTGAAGGATATGTTAGTTATTTAGATTTATCAAAATACGGAGTTAATGGTCAAATTTATCAATATGGTTGTCCATGTGGATATTACAGTAATGGTCTTCGCTATAACTTTGGATATGAAGAACGTTGGGATGATGAAGGCAATTTATTAATATATGAATATTCAACAGGATTATGTATTAAATATGTTATAAGAGAAGAACATAAAAATTGTCATGTTTATCAATATGCTGATTTATTTATTAATTATGATGTTGAAACACATGAGTATGAAGAATTAGTTTCATTAAAAGTACGCTCTTATGAATCACATAATTATGAATTTAAATATGAATTAGTAAATCCATATGGTAATTGTGAAGATGGTGTAAGGGAAGTTCAAGTATGCTCTGAATGTGGAGATAGAAATTCTTATACAGTTCATCAATATCATTATACATATGAACAATATATAGATTTGGATGAAGAATTCGCAATCTGTGGTGAACAAATAGTTGTTTCAGGATGTGCATGTGGAGAAGTAGTTTCATTTGCTGGATTAAATGAAGAATATGGAGACATTGATTGTAAACCTTTACAAAGTGATGGTAGTTATTATCTTTATAAGTGTGCTGTTACAGAACCACAATGTTTTGTTAAGATAATTGCTCATTACTATAGAATTTATGATGGTTGTGAATATGTAGAATATTGTGATTTATATGTAAACTGTGAGACTCTTGAAGAAATTGAGGGTAGAGAACCGGATTATGAATTTGTTCAATTTACAGGTACTAATCATTCTTATGAATATGAATTAGTTGAGTACAATACAAACATTCCATGCTATAAATATTATGAAGAAATTGGTACATGTACTATTTGTGGAGAAACTTATGTTAGAAGATATTATAATGCCTGGAAACATGAATTAGTTTCAGAAACTTCCGATGATGGTCTTGAAGAAGTATCAAATTGTGAAAATTGTGATTATTATTCAAAGACTATTTATGATGAAGAAGGACAAGTTTTAGAATTTGAAGAAAAAGGATATGACATTATTCGTAATATTTCTAAGAATGAAGTAATTTTCAAAACAGTTCATTCTCATCAAAAATATATTTATTATAAGGGATATCAATATACAACTTATGATAAAGAAGTTCATTCATATACAAATGATGTAAAAGAAGAATATGGATATGAAGATTATTTCTATGAAATTTGTAGAGAATATACATTTACTCCAACATGTCATGTTGTAGAAACTCAAAATTATAATGGTAAGATATCTACAGATGAACATTCTTGTTGTAGATTAGAAAGATATTATGGTACAATAGTATATCCAACATGTACACAATCAGGTACTGGTCTATTTGCTTTATTATGTTCTGTATGTGAAAATACTAAGTATTCTCATGAATATAAAGTTGTTCCTTATGAACATAATTTCTATTGGAATGGCGATTACTACTATTGTAATAGATGTGGTATCGAAAACTCTAATGGTGCAAACGGTAATGTTACATTGGAAGATTGTAGTGATATGGATTCTGATAGTGACTCTATTATTGTAGGTTATTATAATCCTTATGGATACAAAGAATATCAAATTGTTGTTTCAATTGTTGTTAAAGATGAATACCTAGTTGAAAATGTTGAAGGAAGTACAATTGATAACCAATTACCATTAGATGAAGTTAAAGTTTCAATGCTTACTACTGGAAGATATATTAAATTTAGTTTAGCAGATGTTAAAAGCGCTTTAGCTAAGGCTGTTTCTACAAATGAACAAGACATTTTAAACAGAATTAACGTTAGTGAATTAACAGATGAAATGTATGATATTAGATTAACATTTGTTCCTACTATTTATGGAGACGCTTTAGAATACGCTATTACAATTCCTTTGGAAGATTTAGAATAGTCATCTAAAAAATAAAAGACATAATAAAGGTATTACCTTATTATGTCTTTTTTAATTGTTATTCCTTGAAAGTTTTAAAAATAAGTAGTATACTAAATAGGTATTAATAATAAAAGAGGTATAGTTATGTTAAATTATTGGATACCTAACTTTAGTAATAATAAAATAATTAATTTGTTTAACAAGTTTTTAAAATCTATTTATTTTATTGTATTATCCGTAGTATTAATGTTAGTTTCTTTCCTTTTTGGATTGGAAATATTAACATATTATATTTATACAGTGTTAGGACTTTGTATAATGTTTTTTTGTGATGACATGTTTCCAACAATTCCATTAATATGTACTGGATATATGACTGTTTCTAAAAATGAAACTCCAATTTACAATAAAGAATCAATATTAACAAGTAAAACTTTTTTAATTAATATGATTATTATTGGTTTAATTCTATTGGTCGGTTTAACTTTAAGATTAATTATGGATTTAAAATATCGTAAGATTAATCGTAAGCCAAAATTACTTATTGGTTTTGTACTACTTACTCTTGGTATGATGCTTGGCGGAGTTTTTACTGATGATTATAGTTTAAGAACTGTATTGTATGGTTTATTAGTTGGGTTTACTTTGTGTGTATGTTATTTCTATTTATTTTATACTGTTGATTGGGATAAAATGAAATTAGACTATTTAGCTTATGTTTTCTTATTTATTGGTCTTGGTGTGGGAGTTGAAACTTTATATTCGTATATAATGTTTGATTGGGAAGCACTTGAATTTCATAGAAGAGAAATTTATACTGGATGGGGAGTATACAACAATGTAGGTGGTGTAATTTGTACATGTATTGGTGTAGTATATTATTTAGCCGCAACTAAAAAGAATGGTTGGATATTTAATATATTAGCAGGTCTTATTGTCGGATTTGTAATTTTAACACAAAGCAGAAATTCTATTTTAGTTGGAATACTTTTAAGTTTTATAGGTACACTATTTACAATAATATTCTCTAAGAAAAAAGAAAGAATGTATAATGTTATTACAACACTTTTATTAACAATAATTACTGTAATTATTATCTTATCTTGTAATGATTACTTGATGGAAGTATTTGGTGATTTAGCTGATAAAGGGCTTAATGATAGTGGAAGATTTAATATTTATAAGAATGGTTTAAAATCATTTAAAGAATCTCCTCTTATAGGTAATGGCTTTTATGACTTTGATTATGCACCAGTATTATACTTTGATAAAAGTGCTTTTCTTGCTCCTAGATACCATAATACTATTGTTCAATTTTTAGCTAGTACTGGTATTATTGGATTGTTATGTTATGGTTATCACAGAATTGAAACAATTATTTTATTATTTAAGAAGATTACTCTTGAGAAAATATTTATTACAATCTCAATTTGTGCAATCTTACTAAATAGTTTATTAGATTGTCAATTGTTTAATTTTGGACCTGGTTTACATTATGGAGTTTTATTTGTTGCTTTTGAATGTTTACCATATAAAAAAATAAGTTTTAAGAAAGAAGATGAATTATATGAGTAGTTTTAAGGATTTAAGAATAGTTGATAATTTTTATCAATCATCAGCGTTTTTTCCAATGCCACTTACTTTAATTGGAACCCTTGATGAAAAGGGAAACACTAGTTTTGGTGCATATTCTTTATGTTTTCCATATTATATTGCTGGTAAAGATTATTATGCGATGGTTTTAGAGGTAAGAAATAATTCTAATACCGCAAAACATATTTTAAGAACAGGTAAATGTACTATTAACTTTTTACCATATTCTAAAAAAATCTTTAAAGAACATGTTCGTTTAGGATTCCCTGGTGATACACCTGAAGAAAAAATGAAAGAATTTAAGTTTCATTTAGAAGAAGGTTTATCTTGTTCTAATGATCCAGATAATCAATATCCCAAAGTAATAAGTGAGGCTTTACAAGTATTCGAATGTACTTGGGTAAAAGAATTAGATGGTGCTGAAAACGATCAAGTTCAAGAAGAATATAATGGACCATATCATAATTTTAATGGTATTACATCAAAATATGGTGCGCATTTCATTTTAAAAATTGATCATATTTTAATGAAAGATAAATACTATGATGCAATTATTAATGGGGTTACAAAGAAGAATTTCTGTCCACTACCAACTAACTGGGGATATAGAGATTCAAAAAATTTCTGGTGTTCTGGATATAAAAAAGCTGATTATGAAGGAATACCTGATAAAGAAGTTGATTTAACTTCTATTAGATATGCGGCAGATCGTGCTGATGATGTAGTTAAATTTACTGATGATGCTTTGTTAACAATTGTGAAAGTTCCAAGACCATTCTTAAAATTAGTTTTAAAAGGTTGTGTTGATTGGGCAAAAGAAAATAATTGTACACTAATAACTGAAAAAGAAATGAAGATTATTAGTGATAAGAGAAATAAAGATAAAAAGAAGAAATAAAAAAAAGACTTAAATGAAAAAAATTCATTTAAGTATTTTAATTTGTATCACAACTATTTCTATAGACAATAAACCTACAATATAAGAATTCTAAAACAAAGTTAAGAATTAAAGTTATAACAAACACTAAATCAGCATTAATATTATGTTCTACACAAATTCCACCTAGTATAGTTGAAACTGGTGTAAATACTAAGTAGAATAATAATACTAAAATCATTGATTTTGTAACATTGTTAGATGATTTAAAGGTGATTTTTCGATTGATTGTGAAATTCCAAATTACTGAAAGTAATAAACTTGGAGTATAGGCAATAACATAATCTTGCCAAGTGCCTTCAGGGAATTTCGAAAAGATTCTTATTAAAGCATATGATGCTACTTGGATAATTCCTGCACTAATCGAAATTAAAGTAAATTTAATAGCACGAATTAGTTCTTTAAAATCTTTTTTCATCTTAGATTTCTTTTTTCCAACATCTACGACGTTTATGTTGTCTAGTTTCAAATGTTTTCCATAAACTTTGAACAGCTAAATTGTTTTCAAGCTCAGGTCCTGTTTCACAGTATTTGATATTGTTCTTTTTACACATTTTAGCAAGCTCAGCTAGCATAATAGCAGGTAAACCTTTAGATTGTTCTTCAGGGCTAATACCGATTAAGAACATTTCTAAAATATCATTTTTACCTTGTAAAGCTTTTAATAATCTAAATACACCAAATGGGAACATTCTACCATTTGATTTTTTAAGAGCTTTTGCGATTGATGGTACAAGTAGACCAAATCCGACAATCTTATCATCTTTATCTTTAATTGTACATATATATTTAAGATTAACAATTGGAATGTAATCTTTAATCGATTTATCAATAATTTCTTGTGTTAGTGGAACTGTTCCAAATAGTTTAGAAAAGGCTTCATCAATTACACTAAATGCGGTATAAGCTTCTTTCATTAAAACTTTTCTACTCTTATATTGAACAAGTTTATAGCCATATCTTTCTTTAATACGCTCAGATACTCTAATAATTTTATCATGTGTTTCTTGTGGGATGCTTACTTGATATTCAACCCAGTCAACTTCTTTGAAGAAACCAAGTCTTTGCATATGTTCAATATAGTATGGAGCATTATAGAAAGTAATAGACATATTCATTTCTTCAAAACCTTCTACTAACATTCCTTCATGATCTAAATCAGTAAATCCAATAGGACCCATAATTGATGTAAATCCTCTTTCTTTACCCCAAGATATTACTTTATCCATAAGGGCTTTAGAGACTTCGAAATCATCAATGAAATCAAATCTCGTGAAACGAATAGTATTAGTTCCCCATTTTTCGTTTGCGGCATTATTAATTAATCCAGCAATTCTACCAACTATTTTATTATCAATATAAGCTAAAAATAATTTAGTTTCACAAAAGGCATAAGCTGGATTAGATTTTTTAGTAAATGTAGCCATTTCATCACTAAATAAGAATGGTACATAGTATTCATTTTTTTTATAAAGTTTATTAGGAAAATCAATAAACTTCTTTAAATCTTTTTTTCCCACTACCTCTTTAATAACTATACTCATATAAATCTCCTTTAGTTAATTAAGTCATAGTGTTTTAATTATATCACATTAGGAGAAAAAAGTCAAAATATGGCATAAGTTAAGCTATTTTAGATATATACATTAGTTGAAGAAAAACAAGAAAAGTGATATAATTATTAAAAAGAAAAGGACTATTTATGAAAACTTTTAAAATATATTTATCTTTAATATTTTTAGGTATTCTTCCACTTATTTTTCTTCTGTCATTTAATTATGCTAAAGAAGAAGTTCATGAAACATATTGTGCTGATAGACATTATTGTAGTTGGCATTATTGTGAGGATTATGAATGTTTAAAAATAAGGGAAAGAGATCGAATATATGAAAGAAGTTTATTCTATGTTATTAAACAATATCCTGTTATTGTGTTATTATTGGTTTTATATGTTTGTTCTTATATTGGTTATTTAATTGGTTTAAAAAGGAATGCATATTCTTATATTGGTTATGAAGATTTAGGTAAATTAGGTTTAGTATCACTAATAATGTATTTTGTAGATGCTCTTTTAATTGTCTTTGTTCCAATGTTTATATATAGTCAAATAGGTACAGGTGCATTAATTACAATGCTTGTAATGGCAGTAGTTCCATTTATTGTAAGACCAATAATTGTCGATTGGTAGTGAGGTAAAGTATGGGTATTATACAGATGATATTTTTAGGTATTGGTCTAGCAATGGATGCTGGAGCTGTTGCGATGGGAAATGGTTTAGCTGAACCTAAAATGAAAATTAAAAAAATAATACTAATATCTTTATTTTTTGGAGCATTTCAGTTATTAATGCCCCTTATTGGTTATTTTGCGGGGAGTATTTTTACTGAATTAATTTCAAAGTTTACTCCATGGATTGCTTTAATTCTTTTAGCATTTATTGGGGGTAAAATGATTTATGAAGGAATTAAAGATAGTGATGAAGAAAAAGAAGAAACTAATTTATCATTAAGTGGATTGGTGATTCAAGCTATCGCAACTTCTATTGATGCTTTAACTGTTGGTTTGATATTTGTTGGTAAAGGTCATTCAACCGCAATTCTTGCATCAGTTATTATTGGAATAGTAACTTTTATGATTTCTTTTGGTTGCGTATTAATTGGTAAAAAGTTTGGAGATAAATTAGGATCTAAAGCTGAAATAGTTGGTGGTATAATATTAATTATTATTGGCTTAAAAACTTTTATTGAATATTTAATAGAAATATTATAGGAGGCATTATGTATAAATTTGATGTAGTTGATGCAACAAATAAGTGTATTGAATGGATAAGAGATTTTTTTGATAAGAATGGTAAAGGTTGTAATGCGGTACTTGGAATTTCTGGTGGCAAAGATTCAAGTGTTGCTGCAGCACTTTGTGTAGAAGCTCTTGGAAAAGATAGAGTAATTGGTGTATTATTACCTAATGGTATTCAAGAAGATATTGAAGATGCCTATGCTATTTGTCGTCATTTAGGTATTAAGTATTACGAAGTTAATATTAAAGAAATGGTTGATGCAGCACATATGGCATTATCAAGTCAAATGGAAATTTCAGAACAAACAAAAATTAATTTAAATCCAAGAATTAGAATGTCTATGATTTATGCAGTATCACAATCATTAAATGGCAGAGTTGTTAATACTTGTAATTTATCAGAAGATTGGGTTGGTTATTCTACTAGATATGGTGATTCTGTGGGTGATTTTTCGCCATTATCACATTTTACAGTAACTGAAGTAAAACAAATAGGTGCTTATTTAAAACTTCCAATTTTCTTAGTAAACAAGGTTCCTAGTGATGGATTATGTGGTTATACTGATGAAGATCGTTTAGGTTTTACTTATGAAGAATTAGATAAATATATAAGAATGGGTATAGAACCAGTAAAAGAAAAGAAAGAAAGAATTGATTATTTACATAGAATAAATCAATTTAAACTAGAGTTAATGCCATCTTTTAAATATGAGTGCAATATATAATGTTATATTTGATTTCATTGATTGTTTTGGTACCATTATATATAATAGGTATATTTTATATAGATAAACTTAAAAAAACTAAAATAGTAAATATAATATTTATTTTACTAATATATTCTTTATATTTATTTGTAGTAATTAGAATGCTTATAAATGTGGGAGTTAAAGATTGGAATTTCCAAAATACTTTACCTACAGCAAATGTTAGCCCATTTATGTTTAATTTAGTATTTATTTCATTATTTTTACCAAAAAAAGTTAAAAAGGTAATATACACTCTAGTTTGCCTTTTATCTTTAGGAATGGTGATTGCGGGAAGTTTCAGTTTTATTGGAAATTATTTAAGAAATTATAAATTTCATCTAACAATATTTTTTGATACTTTAGCTCATTTTTTACTTTCATTATTTGGTATTTATTT
This sequence comes from Bacilli bacterium, assembly GCA_017409905.1. Lineage (GTDB taxonomy): Bacteria > Bacillota_I > Bacilli_A > ML615J-28 > CAG-313 > UBA1231. The sequence continues at coordinate 46,117 of JAFQRV010000022.1, read as the reverse complement.
AATAAAAACTAAACAAATAGAATTAAATAAAAAAATGGTTACAATTAGCTCAATATTTATAGTTTTTGTAGCAATCATAATGTTAATATTAAATTTTATTTTTAAAACTTCATTTTTTGGTTTAAATCTCTACGGTAATCATAATATTTACAATATAGTTTTAGTAAAAAATAAATATTTATCAACACTGATTTATTTTGTTGGATTAAATTTAGTTTTATTAATTGGATATTTCTATCAAAAAATATTTTTTGTTCAAAAAAGGTCGTAAAGTATTACGACTTTTTTATTTTATGATATAATTAGATATACAAAAGTTTTCTAAAAAAGAGATAAGGTTCTAGTGACAGATTATCTAGGCTATGTTATAATACTATTGAACAGAGGTGTTTTATGAAAAAACTTGATGAATTAAAAAGAACTAGTATGAATGCTCATTTATTCATGAAAGCTAATTTAGAAGAAGATGCGAATACTAGATGGATTAATAAAAAAGTAAAAGATTCGATTGTTTTATATGATGGAACTAATATAAATAATGTAACAATTAAAGAAGGAGTAGAATATACTATTTCTCATGATTTATATAAAACTAATAATGCAAGTTTCATGATGAAAGGTGATACGACAGTAATAAAAGTAGGACCAAGACCAGTTATTAGTATGCAAGTTAATTTAGATAACATAAATTTAGAAAAATATAATCGTCTAAGTTTTCATGTATATCCAAAAGCTATTGGATTTACTAATTTTTATTGTCACTTTGGAATTGTAAATGATAATACTACATTACATAATGCACCTAGTGTTACACCAAATAAATGGAATCATGTTGTTTGGGAAATTGATAAATTAAAAAGAGATAAAGTTAAAGCTTTACAAATTGCTTGCTTTATGATGGGAACACCACCAGAGGCTCTTAGTGGTGTGGAATTTTATATAGACAGTATTACAGCAGATATTGTTGATGTTGATTATGATTTAGGTTGGGATATTGAAGATAGAATTGCATACTCTCATGTTGGTTATTTTCCAAATGCTAAAAAGATTGCGGTATGTAAACAAGATGTAAATACTTTTAAATTATTTAATTCTAATAATGAATTAGTATTAGAAAAAGAAGTTAAAAATATTCTAAATGATTTAGGAAGTTTTACTATTTTAGATTTTAGTGAAATAAGAAAAGAAGGAGAATATTATTTAAAAGTTGGTAATATTCAAACCCCTTTATTTGATATTAGTGGATTATGTTATGATTCTTCAATTTGGAAGAGTATGAACTTCTTAAGATTACTAAGATGTGGAGAAGATGTCCCAGGAGTTCATAGTCCATGTCATTTAAATTGTCGAACTATCCATGAAGACGGTAGAAGTGTACCAAACTTTGGCGGATGGCATGATGCGGGAGACGTATCACAATTCGAAATATGTACTGCTGAAATGGCTCATGCTATTTTAGATTTAGCAGAAGTTTATAAAGAAAAAGATTATGATTTATATTTAAGACTTTTAGAAGAAGCAAGAGTTGGAATTAACTGGTTACTTAGAACTAGATTTGGTGATGGTCAACGGGCAATGGCTGTACTTTATAATGTATGGCGTGATAATGTATTAACAGTTGATGATGAAGGAACAAAAAAGAGTGTTGCGGAAAATGGTCCATTTGAAAACTTCACAGCAAGTGCTGCAGAAGCAAAAGCCGCTATAATGTTTAAAGAAATTGATCCAATCTTTAGTGATTGGTGTAGACGAAGTGCTATTGAAGATTTTAAATTTGCCTATGTTGGATATAAACAAGGAATTCATACAAAACGTTGGGGAACAAATGTTGACTCACAAGTTGCTGGTCACGGAATCCTAGCTGCTTGTGAATTATATTTAGAAACAAAAGATGAAACTTATTTAAAGATTTCAGAAGAGTATGCACAAATTGTTATGTCTTGTCAAGAAACAATAGGGCTTGGAGAAGAAAAGATTAAAGGATTCTTCTATGAAGATCCTCTTCATAAATATATCTTAACTTATGAACATAGGGGTCACGAACAATCACCAATTCATGGAATTGTTAAATTAATGGAAGTTTATAAAAAATCCATTCATTACCGAGAATATGAGAATTGTATTAAGTTATATAAAGAATATATAATTAAGACTAAAGATGAAGCATATCCATATGGAATGTTACCAGGACATATATATATATTAGATAAATTTAATATGGAAAGATTCACTGTTCCTCCACAATATGGTACAATTCCAGAGGCTTTAATTAAATTACAAAATCAAGCTAAATGTGGAAGAAAGATAGAAGAAAATGTATATTTAAGAAAACTACCTGTTTCAATTCAAAGAAGAGGATTCCATGCAACATTACTTAGTAAAACAAAAGCTGTATCGATGATTGCGAGAATTCTTCAAGATGAAGAATTAAAACAAATTTGTATTGACCAATTTGAATGGATGTTTGGAAGAAATCCATTTGCTTCATCAACAATGTATGGAGAAGGGCATAATTATCATCCATTATATGTAGCATTCTCCCCACAAATGGTTGGAGCACTTCCGGTTGGTATTGAAACACTAAATGAATCAGATGAACCATATTGGCCAACTGCCACACAAGCAGTATATAAAGAAATTTGGGGCCATACAACTGGTAAATATCTTTGGGTTTTAGCAGATATTATTGGTTTTAGAAGAGGTTAATTATGAAAGACAAAATAGTAGTATTTGACTCAGGTCTTGGAGGATTAAATATTTTTAATGCTTTAAGAACAAAATATCCAAATGAAAACTATATTTATATTGCGGATGAATTAAATCTTCCTTATGGAACTAAATCAATCGAATTCTTAAAGAAAAGAATTAAAGAAATAATTGAATACTTTAAAGATTCAAAAGCTATTGTAATTGCGTGTAACACTGCTTCTTCAATTTATGGTTTATTAGAAGAACGATATGATAATGTTTACGAAATAATCAGATTAACTAGTATTCATGCAGCAAATATCTCAAAAAATAAAAAAATTGGTGTTATCGCAACCAATCTAACAATTGAACTTGGTAAATATCAAGAATACTTAACAAACTTAAATACTACTGTATATCCATTAAAATATAGTGAATTAGTTGATATTATCGAAAGTAAAAATGTTTTAACAAAAGAAGAGTATTCAACTAAATTAAATGAATCATTAAAAGAAAAGTTTACTTATTTCAAAAATACAAATATTGATACTTTAATTTGTGGATGTACACACTTTGGTTACGTAATAGATTATTATAAAAAGTATTTAGGAAATATTAATTATATAACTTCTGATGAAGTAGTAGTAAATTATTTAAACGAAAAACTCGATTTAAATAAAGTAGTCAATCCAACAACTACAATATACACTACAGGTGATCCTATGGAATTTAAAGAAAAGATGAAAGAATATAATTGTTTAGGAGTAGTTAATAAAATAATCATCTAGGAGGTAATATGAAAAGATATTTATTGATCATTATATTTTTTATGTTGTTAGTCATAAATACATCTTGTATCCAAAATAATAATGGAAATGATAATGACTATGAAAATTCAATAACTTGTTCTGAAGATCGAAATCAAGCGAAATGCGATGATCCATTGACTTGGGAGTGGCGGTATAACAGAAATAATTTTGATGGAAAAGGGATGACTATTAAATTATTTCATGGAAACCCTGAAGAAATAGACCCTAATGCAGGTGATTTTATTGGTGAAAGAAAATCTGAGAAATTGTATCGTTTATATGAAATTCAAGATGCTTATAATATTAATCTTTCTATTGAAAGATTTCCTGTAGAAGCTTCTTGGGGAACTAATCGTGTTGAATGGATTAATAACTCAGGTAAAAATACTGGTCACATTTTTGCAGTTTCTTCTAGTTGGATTTCTCAATTAGCAGAAAAAGAAAGTATAGCAATATTAGAAAATGTTCAATATAATGATGAAACTTCTTTATGGGAACAAATTAATGGATTTTTTACAGATTTTAATTATAATGCTTCACAAAGCAAATTAGCTAATAATTATAATAATAAAATTTATGGTTATTCTTTAGAAGAAGAACATGCTGATTATTTCTTGTATTATAATCAAGATTTAATTGATGAATATAATTTAGATGATCCTGCAACTTTATGGAATGAAGGTAAATGGGATTGGACAACATTTAGTGAATTATTAAAAACAGCTCAACAAGCATTTGATGAAAATAGAAAAGAAACTGATCCAGAAATGTATGGTTATGGGGGATTTGATGAATTTCTAATTAAAGGCATTTTTGCTTCACAAGGTGGAAAACTAGTTGATTTAGAAAATAAAAAAGTGAATTTTTATACTGAAGAATTACTAGGAGTTATTGAAAGATTAAAACCACTTAAAAATAGTAAAATGTGGTCTTTAACACCAAATGTTGTATGTGGTGATTTTATTAATGGTAATCAATTATTCCAACCTGGAGAATTATGGTATTTAACAAGTACAATGAGATTTGTGCCAGCGAATACAATTGAAGAGAAGATGAATATTTCTGTTGTTCCTTATCCAACTGCTGATGGTGATGCATCAACAAAAGCTTTATATAAGATTCCTCGTAAACCAATTTCAACTTATGTAGTTAATAATATTTCTAATGGAGAAAATGGTTTAACTTCTAAAGTATTATTTAATATTCTTGATGACTTTTTAAATGGACTTCCACCAGTTATGGATTATTCAGATGTTCAAAAAGAAGATAGATATAAAACATATTTAAGTGAAATAATTAAGTCAACAGCATCAGTTGATGCCATTATGAGTGTTGAAGAAAACCTTGATAAATATGGATATTTTGAATATATTGATGAAGTTGAACAATATTTAAATACTAATACTTTTATGTATGAATATTGGTATTTAGGTTTATTAAATGAAGGTGCAAGAACAGAATTTATATTAAGCAATAACCAAGAAAGATATCAAAATGCATTGAATGAGTTAATTGGATAATTGTAAAAGTCCTAAAAGATTTTTAAATCTTTTTAGGACTTTTTTTTATTTTTCATTCATAAAATTAATGAGGTAGTTTTATGAAAAGAAAGATTGATTATAGTTTATTAATAGTAATAATAATATTAGTATTATTTGGATTATTAATGGTTTTTTCTGCTAGTAATATAGTTGCTAGTTATAAATACAATGATTCTTTTTATTATTTTAAAAGACAATTACTATTTGCATTTATTGGGATAATATTAATGTTATTAACAATAAAGGTTGATATTTTTAAAATACAAAACAACACAAAAATTATTTTTTTAATCAGTCTAATACTATTAATCTTAGTGCTTTTTGTTGGATCAACAAGAGGTGGTGCAAAATCTTGGATTGGACTTGGAACTTTTAGTATTCAACCATCTGAGTTTATGAAGATTGCTTTAATTTTATTAATTAGTAATTATTTAGCTAAATATTATGAAGATTTAAAAAAGTTTAAAAATTTTGTCTTAATGCTTAGTATTATTATTTTGATTTTTGGATTAATTATGTTACAACCAGACTTCGGTACAGGATTAGTAATAGTAGTTAGTAGTATTTTATTGTTATTTATATCTGGTGTACCATTAAAGTATTTCTTTGGATTAATGGGTATTGGTATAATTGGAATTGTTGGTTTAATAATATCTGCACCATATAGAATGGAAAGAATATTTGCTTTTTTAAATCCATGGAGTGATCCATTAGGAAGTGGATTTCAAGGGATTCAATCAATACTAGCTGTAGCACCATCAGGATTGTTTGGTTTAGGATTTAATAAAAGTATTCAAAAACATTTCTTTTTACCTGAACCACAAAATGATTTTATTTTCGCAATCATTTGTGAAGAATTAGGATTAATTGGTGCATTGTTTTTAGTTATTTTATATTTTATAATTTTATTTAAAGCCATTAAAATTAGTACAAGAGTAGATAATTTATATTTATCATTTACTAGTATTGGTATCGGTATTTTGATTTTTGTTCAAGCTATTATTAATATTTGTGTAGTTATTGGGTTATTACCAATTACAGGCATTACTCTTCCTTTAGTTAGTTATGGAGGAAGTAGTTTAACAATAACTTTAATAGGACTGGGTATATTACTAAATATTAGTAAGTATATGGAGGTAATATGAAAACAGTAATTATTTTAGGTGGAAGTACTTTAGGTCATGTTATTCCAGGGATTGCGGTTGGAAGAAAAATTCGAAATAAGTATCCAATGGTAAAAATTATATATATAACAATATCTAAACAAAAGGATTTAGAAGTCTTAAAGAAAAGTCGTTTTGATAAAAACATCTTTATTGATATTAATAGTTTAAATCGAATGGAAGAGATTAAATTATTTTTTAAATTAAAAAAAGAATTTAATCAAATTTATTTAAAATATCGACCAAATATTGTTATTGGCTTTGGATCTTTTTTAGGAAGTGTGGGAATCTTAGAAGCTCAAAGAATGAAAATAAAAACTATTATTCATGAACAAAATGCGGTAATGGGATTAGGTAATAAAATTTGTAAGATTAGATGTCAAAAGTTATTATTAAATTATAAGTTAAAGAAAAATTATAAAAATAGTGTAATAGTTGGAAATCCTAATCTAGTGGAATTAGAAAGATTAGATATCAGAAAAGATGATAAAAAGTTAGTAATAGTAGGTGGTAGTAATGGAGCATCTTTTTTAAATCAAGTAATGATTGATTTTTTAAATCATGAATACAGTAATAACTTTGATATTACTTTTATAACTGGTAAGAAGTATTATGATGATATCAGCAAAAAAGTAAAAGAAAAAGAACATTTAAAAGTGGTACCTTTTATTGATAATTTATCAAATTATTTAAAAGATACTAAATATATAATTACTAGAGCAGGAGCAACAACTCTTTCCGAAATAAAAAGTTTAAATATTCTTCCAATCATTATTCCATCTCCTAATGTTAGTAATAATCATCAGTATTTTAACGCAATACAAGAAAATGGTATTGTCATTGAAGAAAAAGATTTAAATGTAGACAATTTAATAAAAGCCTTAAAGAAATTAGAAAATATAAAAATTATAAATAAATATACTAATGCCAGTTTAAGTTTTATTAAGGAGATTAATAATGTTGAAAGATTATATTGATAAAGAAAATATAGGAATTTGTTATAAAAACTATAGCATAAAAAAACATACCACTTTTAAAATAGGTGGTATTTGTTCTTATTATGTTGAAGTTAATAGTAGTCATTCTTTAATAAAACTTATTAAATATTTAAATAAAGAAAAGTATCGATACTTTATTATTGGTAATGGAAGTAATTTATTAATTGATGATGAGTATTTAGATATTGTATTTATTAGTTTAAGAAGATTAAATAAAATCTTAAAATTAAATGAACACGTATATTTAGTAGATAGTGGTTTAAAACCACAAGTATTAGGGAAAAAGATTATAGAAGATGGATATATTGATGCTCTACCTTTAGTATTAATACCAGGTACTATTGGTGGATTAGTATATATGAATGCTTCTTGTTTTAAAAAAAGTATTGATCATATTGTAAGAGGAGTTATTTGTTTAAATCAAGAGGGGAAAATAATTTTTTTAAAAGATTTAAAATGTGGTTATCGTAAAACTTGTTTTAGCAAAAATCACTTAATTATTCTAAAAGTATTATTAGATTTTCAAAATAAAAAAGAAAATAGTTTAGAACTTTTAAATAAATATCAAGAAATTAAAAGAAATACCCAACCAGTTAATACGTATACTGCTGGAAGTATGTTTATTAATGGAATTAATTATCAAGCTTGGGAGTTAATTGATAAATTAGGCTTAAGAGGGTTTAGAATTAATGATGCTGCAATCTCGTTTAAGCATACTAATTTTTTTGTTAATTTAAAGAATGCGACATTTAATGAAATGTTAGCATTAATCTATTATGTTAAAATAAGTGTTTTGATAAATTACCAAATTGATTTAAAAACCGAAGTAAAAATTATTACAAACAATTCAATTGCCTATTCTTAAATATCTTATTAACATATTATATTTAAGGGAGGGGAATTATGAATCATATAAATTACTTTAAAAATTACTTAGTTAAAGATAATAATCTAACAAGTGATAATTTAGGTTTTTTAAGAGGTAATATGTTTGAAGACTTATATAAGCCTTATAAAAATTATCAAATTAAAGAAGTAACAATTACTAATGAAAAAGATAAATTACTTTATGAAATTAGTATGTATGCTTTTATTATGAATGATTTAGCTTTATATTTAGATACTCATCCAAATGATGCAAATGTTTTGGAAAAATTTGTTGAAGCTAAAATGCGTTATTGTAATTTAGTAAATGAATATGAGAAGAAGTACAATGCTTTAACTTTAACATCTGATTCATTAAATACTACTCCATGGAAATGGCTAAACAATTGGCCAAATGGGGTGTATAACTAATGTGGATGTATGAAAAAAGATTGGCTTTTCCAATCAATATTAAAAAAAGAGATTTAAAATTAGCTAAAGTAATTATGAGTCAATATGGTGGACCACAAGGTGAACTTGGTGCAGCTTTAAGATATTTGAATCAAAGCTATACAATGCCTGATGATTATGGTAAAACATTATTAAAAGACATTGGAACAGAAGAATTATCACATGTTGAAATGCTTTGTGAAATGATGGTAGCTCTTACTAAAGGTGCAACATATGAAGACTTTAAAGAAGCAGGAATGGAAGATTATTATACAGAACATGGTATAGATCTTTATCCACAAAATGCTTCTGGATTACCTTTTACTACAGCTTATATTTCTTCTGTTGGTGATGTTTTTGCTAATATTCATGAAGATATGGCAGCTGAAGAAAAAGCAAGAGCAGTTTATGAAAATTTAATTGATTTAACAACTGATCCAGAAGTATTAAAACCTTTACTTTTCTTAAGACAAAGAGAAATAGTTCACTATGCTAGATTTAAAGAATTATTAGAACATTATAAGAATAAGTAGAACTATTATAAAGCGAAAGAAAAAATTCTTTCGCTTTATTTTTATTTTTAAAGGTTATATTAATTGAAAAAAGAATATGATAAGAGTATAATATTTTCTGTTTTTTAAAAGAGGTACTAATATGATAACTACAATTATTATATCAATTGTAACATGTGTTGTTTTAATCTTATCTGTTTTATTTTTTCCTAAAATTAAAATAAGACATTTAAATGTCAATACGTATTGGGTAGTGGCATTAATTGGTGCACTATCATTAATTATTTTAAATTTAGTTAATGGGAATGATATTATTAATACCCTATTTTCTAATAGCCCAATGAATCCTATTAAAATTCTTATTTTATTTTTCTCAATGACTTTATTATCAATCTTTTTAGATGAGGTAGGATTCTTTAAATATTTGGCTAGTATTGCGGGGAGTATTGCTAAAAGTAATCAAATAGTTTTATTTGTAATTTTATATTTTTTGATTGCGATATTAACTGTCTTTACATCAAATGATATTGTAATTTTAACTTTTACTCCATTTATTTGTTATTTTTGTAAAAATTCTGATATTGATCCTATCCCTTATCTAGTTGGAGAATTTGCTGCAGCAAATACTTGGAGTATGATGTTAATTATTGGTAATCCAACTAATATCTTTTTAGCTTCTTCAAATAATATTGATTTTCTAACTTATTTAAAAGTAATGTTTATTCCTACATTAATAGCAGGAATTGTCGAATTTATTTTGATTTTATTGGTCTTTAGAAAGAAATTAAATAAACCAATGGTTAATCACTTTGAAGTAAGTCATATAACTAATAGATTTGATTTTGTTGTATCAATTATCCATTTAGGCATATGTTTAATCTTATTAGTCATATCTAGTTATATTCATTTAGATATGTGGTTAATATCTTTACTTTGTGCTATTAGTTTATTATTAATCATTTTAATTAGTAAATTAATTACTAGAACTAAATTAAATAGTTTATTTAGTACAATTAAAAGATTACCATATGAGTTAATTCCTTTTGTATTATCAATGTTTGTAATAGTGATTGGCTTAAACAAGTATAATATTAGCAATTATATTTCCAATCTATTAGGAGATAAAGATATTATATTTAGATATGGAGTATTAAGTTTCTTATGTTGTGATTTAATTAATAATATTCCAATGAGTGTATTGTTTAGTTCAATTCCTCATATGAGTTTAGAAGTTAATAATTTAAGAGCAATATATGCAACTATTATAGGTTCTAATATTGGGGCTTTTTTAACCCCAATTGGAGCTTTAGCTGGAATAATGTTTACTTCATTACTAGTTAAGTATGATGTAAATTACGGTTTCAAGAAATTTATTAAGTATGGGATTATTATTTCTATTCCTACTTTATTAACTGCTTTAATTGTTTTATCTATTATTATTTAGACAAAATGTTGATAATAATTGATGAATATGATATAATTAGAATAGTTTAGGAGGGCATTATGAAAAAATATTTAATGTTTTTATTGGTTTGTTTTTCATTATTATTAACTGGTTGTACAGGTAATTCTGGCGATAAAGATGGTAATGATGGAGGAAATGATATAATATTACCAAATATTATAAACGTTTTAGGAAATAAAAAAGAAATTAAAGTAGATGAATCTTTTACTATTTCTGTAGAAGTACTGCCAAATAATGCTATTAATAAAACTTATGAAATAGAAGCATATCCAGAAGGTATTGTAGAAATTAACGGTAATACAATAACTGGTAAAAATGTTGGAAGTGCAATTATTTATGTAAGATCATTAGCAAATGATGCTGTGGTAACACAGTTTGCTGTAAATGTTAAATCATCTTTAGTTGCTTCTGGATTAAGTGTTGAAAATATACCTAGTAGTATTGAGTTAGGAGAAAAAGTTAAGTTTGATGTTTTATATAATGGAGAAAAAGCACTTTATAATTATATGATAATTCCAGAAGACTTAATTAAAATTGAAAATGATACAATTATTCCCCTAAAAGAAGGAAATGTAAAAATAGTATTCTTTTTAAAAGATGATTATAATATAAGAGTTGAAAAAGAAATTAAAGTTTATCAAGATGATTTTACAGTAATTAATTTAGAAGATTTTATGGAAACTAATAAAGAAGTTACTATTAATGTTTTATTTAAAGGAACAAATATTTCAAGTGATAATTATACTTTAGAAATAAGTGATCCAAGTATACTTTCTTTTGATAATGGAAAAGTTAAAACATTAAAAGAAGGTAGTACTTTAGTAACTATTACTTTAAAAGAAAATCCAAGTATTGTCTTAAGTAAAAAAGTTAAAGTTGTATCTAACTTAGATTTAATTCCTGAATCTATTGCGGTTAATGGCACACAAGGAAATATGGGAATAGAAGAAGAAATAGTACTAGATATTAAGTTCTATCCATTAGATGTATCTTCTCAAGAATTTAATATTTCAACATATCCTGAAAATTTATTGGAAGTTAATGGATCAATGATTAAAGCCATAAAAGAAGGAAGTGGATATGTTATTATTGAAAGTAAGATAAATGAAGATATCAAGTATATTTATCATCTAAATGTTTATAATGATTATAAAATATCTACTAATAGTTTTTTAAAAAATATTAATTTAAAAGAAAACGAACATCAAAAACTAGAAGTAATTATATCTTCTAAGTTTGGTAGTTCTAAAGAATACAATATTAGTTATAGTGAAGAAGGTATTATAGACATATTAGAAGATGGTACAATTAAACCTTTAAAAGTAGGAAAAGTAACAGTGACAATTGCTTTAGAAATGTATCCTAGCATTAGTTATTCATTTGATATGACTGTAACTGAAAAATTAGATTGTTCAACTAGTCCAGAAAATCCTCTTTGTTTAGATCCGGATACTTGGGATTGGAATTATAATAAGAGTGGATTTGATGGAAAAGGTATGATTATCAAATTATTACACGGTACTCCTGAAGAAGTAGATCCACGTTCAGCTCGTTATACAGGTGATAGACAATATGATAGAGCAGTTCAAATTTATAATATTGAACAAGCTTATAATATTACTTTATCGATAGAATGTCATTTAGGTTCTTGGGGAACTGACCGTATTGAATGGATTAAAAAAGATACAAAAGGACATATTTTAGAGGTTTCAGGTGATTGGATTCCATTAATTGTAGAGGGTGGAGTACTTGCTCCATTGGAAAATGTTAGATTTAATAGAAATACATATAACAATGAACAAGTGGGAGGCTCATTTACTGATATCGGATATACTCAACATCATGCTTATTTGAATTTATATAGTTATAACAATAAAGTATATGGGTATTGTTCTGAAAAACCTCATGCGAATACATTCTTATATTATAATCAAAAATTAATAAGAAAATATGGTTTAGAAGATCCAGCTACTCTATGGAATGAAGGTAAATGGGATTGGACAACATTCTATAATTTCTTAGTAACTGCTCAACAAGCATTTGATTCAGCTAAGACTGAAAGTGATCCTCAAATGTACGCAATTGGTGGAAGGGCTTATGAGCTTATTCAAGGTGTATTAACAGCACAAGATAGTAAATTAGTTGATCCGTATATTAAACAAGTAGTATTTGGCAATGCTAAAGTTAGTGAAAATATTGAAAAATTAAGAACTCTAAATGCATATGGATTATTAAGATTAACTCCTAGTAATGTTTGTGATGAATTCATGGCTGGTAACCAATTATTTCAAACAGGAAAAATATGGTATCTATCATCTAGTACGGGATTTTTACCGAGTGATGAAACAAAAGAAAGAATGGAAATCTCAGTTGTACCATATCCAACAATAGATGGTGATGCTCTATCAAAAGAAAACTATACTGTTCCTATTAGTGTAGATTCTTCTTATATGTTTGGTGGAATTGAAGAAAGCACATATGTAATAAGAAAAATTGAAGAAAATGATAATGGTTTAACTACAAGTGTTTTAGTTAATATCCTAGATGATTTATGTAGAGGACTTGCTCCTAAATATAATCTTTTAGATGTTACTGAAGAAGATATGTATAGAATAGAATTAAGTAAACGTATAGATTCTACACAATCAGTAGATGCAATTATGAGTGTTGAAAATAATCTGGATAAATATGGATATATTGACTATTTCGATATTTTATCAAAAATGGCAGGCAATGGATCTGATTTTCAATTAAATGGTAAGGATACTTGGATGCATAGATTGTTAGATTATAACGAAGATTATTCATATATACTTAATGAAAATCTACCTGTATATCAACAGATGTTAGATACATTAATAGGTTAAGAAATCTTTGATATTTTAAAAGTCTTAAAGGATTACATCTTTTAAGACTTTTTTAAAAATATTGATAAAAAAATATTTTTTTCTTTTATTTGATAAAAATTAAGGTTAGTGATATAATACAATTACTAAAATAGTAAAAATTTTAATAGGAGGTACATATGAACAATGTAAGAACAGATATGTTAAGTTCTAGTCCGGTAATTAAAGTTGTTGGCGTAGGTGGCGGTGGATGTAATGCGGTTAATCGTATGATCCTAAATGACGTTGCGGGTGTTGACTTTGTTGCGATAAATACAGACTGTCAAGCATTAAAAATGTCAAGAGCGGCTACAAAAATTCAAATTGGTCGTCAAATAACTAAAGGTTGGGGTGCAGGTGCCGAACCGGAAATTGGTCAAAGAGCTGCCGAAGAATCTGAAGAAGAAATTAGAGAAGTATTAAAAGATGCAGATATGATTTTTATTACTGCTGGTATGGGTGGTGGAACTGGTACTGGTGCTGCTCATGTGGTTGCTAGAATCGCAAGAGAAATGGGTAGTTTAGTAATTGCTGTAGTTACAAAACCTTTTACTTTTGAAGGTAATAAGAGAATGAAAGATGCATTATCTGGTATCGAAAAGATTCGTCCATATGTTGACTCATTAGTAATTATTCCAAATGATAAATTATTAGAAGGTGGACCAGATGTTACTTATTTAGAAGCAGTTCGTGAAGCTGATAATGTTTTAAGAAGAGCTGTTCAAGGTATCTCTGAAATTATTACTTTACCTTCAATGATTAACGTTGACTTTGCTGACGTACGTCATGTCTTAAAAGATAGTGGTACTGCTTTAATGGGTATTGGTATGGCAACTGGTCCAAATCGTGCAATTGAAGCTGCAAGACATGCAATTTGTAGTCCACTATTAGAAATTGATATTAATGGTGCAACAGACGCAATTGTGCAAATTACAAGTGATACAGAAATTAAGATGAAGGAAGTAAACGATATTGTTGATGAAATTAAAAATGCATCAACTACAGAAATTAACGTTATCTTCGGTACTGGATTTAATACAGGTTTAGATGATGCTATTGTTGTTACTGTTATCGCAACAGGTTTTGACCAAACAGCAAGAGAAAGACAACAACGTGTTATTGAAGAAAACAAAGATGTAGATGTCGTTGGACTTGGCGGTGGAGAAACTGTTTCACCAACTCCAACAGAACCTGAAAGAAATACAGAAAAAGAACAAATAAGAGAACAAATGCCTAAATGGTTAATTGATCGTTTTAAATAATTTCAAACGCTCTAATTAATAAGAATTTTGTCAAATCTTATAATTCGACACAGTGGAGATATTGAAAAATATCTCCTTTTTTTAAAAAATGACAAAAGGAGTAGAATATGAAAATATATATTGGTTCTGATCATGCAGGATATTTATTAAAGGAAGAAATTGTTAAATACTTAAATGATAAATATGAAGTAGTTAATTGTGGCCCATTTGGTATGGATTCTGTAGATTATCCAGATTATGCGGTAAAAGTATGTAAAGAAGTCAAAGAAGATGTTGTGGGGATTTTAGTATGTTATACTGGTATTGGGATGAGTATGGCAGCTAATAAGTTTAAAGGCGTAAGAGCAGCCCTTGTGGGTAAAGTAGAAGATGCTATTCTTACAAGAGAACATAATAACGCAAATGTTTTATGTTTAAGCGCTAAAAATACACCTGTTGATTTAGCAATTGAAATTGTGGAAAAATTCTTAACTACTGAATTTACTTATGGAAGACATGAAAGAAGAGTAAATAAAATAAATGAAATTGATGTTAGCAGATAATGCTAACATTTTTTCTTTTCGAAAAAAAGCATAATTTAGATATTTAAGATAATAATTTAAGATAATAAAAAAGATGTGTTAAAATAACTTATGCGAAATATTTTAAATCTATTTAAACTTAAAGTTGAATATTCTTTTGATATTATTTATATAGGTTATGTTAAGGTATTAATAGTTGATTATATTAATTTTTCACAAATTAATTGTTTAATAAAATATTGTTCAGTAGTGAGGGGAATATTATTAATTTATGATTATTTAGATGAATTATATAGTTTAGATGATAATATATTAGATTTACATAAATTAATAATTGTCATAATTTTTAAAAAAATTCACTAGAATTTTAAAAAAATCTTGACTTATATTCATATATTTATGGTATAATATAAGTGTAAATAGATAATATTTACAAAATGTTAAAACGGAGGTATTAAATATGATTATTAACATTCATGGAAAGAACAAATTTGTGGTGAAGCCAGCTTTGAAGAGTTACATCGAAGAACAACTTGAGCCTATTGAAAAAATGTTCCGTATGGCTGAGAATGTAACTGCTAATGTTGTCTGCAAAGAGTATGGTGATACCAAGACAGTAGAGGTTACTATTCCAACAAAATACCTCATTATGAGAGCAGAAAGTCAAGCTGATGATATGTTTAAAGCTGTTGACATTGCTGTTGAAAAATTAGAAAAACAATTAATTAGACATAAGAAAAAGATTAATTCCATTATTCGTAAACGTGAAGGTGTTGGAAATTACTTTGGTGATTTAGTTGAAGAACAAGAAGTTGAAGAAAGAAAAGTTGTTAAAGAAAAAGTTGTATCACTTCCAGTAATGTCTGTAGACGAAGCGATTACACAATTAGAATTATTAGATCATGATTTCTATATGTTTATTAATGAGGATGATCACAAACCTACTACAATTTATCTAAGAAATGACGGTAATTACGCTGTTATTAGAAGTAAATAATAATTAAGCCTTCGGGCTTAATTTTTTTAAGACTTTAATTGCTTGATAAAAAATAAAGAAAGTGGTATCATATATATAAGAAAGAGGTAATTAGTATGTGTTTTAAAAAATGGTTTGATTCAGGGTACAAAGAACTGAAAAAATGTGAAAAGCTTGCGGATAAAGTTATCGCATTAGAACAAGAGTATCGTGGATTATCAGATGAAGAATTAAAAGCAAAAACCGTTTGGTTCAAAGAACGTTTAAAAAATGGTGAAACTTTAGACGATATTTTAGTAGAAGCTTTCGCTACCTCACGTGAAGCAGCATATCGTGTATTAGGTTTATTAGCTTTTAAAGTTCAAATTATTGGTGCCGCAACAATGCATTATGGGAATATTGCGGAAATGAAAACAGGTGAAGGTAAAACTTTAACTTCTGTTTTAGTGGCATATTTAAATGCATTAGAAGGTAAAGGTGTTCATATTGTTACAGTAAATGAATACTTAGCTTCTCGTGATGCTAATGAAATGGGACAAGTACATACTTTCTTAGGTTTGACTGTTGGTCTTAATTTAAGAGAATTAACAAAAGAACAAAAGAAAGAAGCTTATTTATGTGATATTACTTATTCAACAAATAATGAATTAGGATTTGACTATCTAAGAGACCATATGGTTATTAGATTAGAAGATATGGTTCAAAGAGAATTAAACTTTGCGATTGTCGATGAAGTTGACTCAATCTTAATTGATGAAGCGAGAACTCCTTTAATTATTAGTGGTGGAGAAAAGAGAGGTGCAAACCTTTATGAATCAGCTAATACTTTCGCAAGAAGCCTAAGAGATGATGAATATGAAATAGATGTTAAGAGTAAACATGTAACTTTAACTGAAAAAGGGATGGAAAGAGCAGAAAAGTATTTTAGAGTAGATAATTTATATGATATTCAATATGTAAATTTAGTTCATCATATTAATAATGCTTTAAAAGCTAATTATGCAATGGATAGAGATGTAGATTATGTAGTTCAAGATAATACAGTTATTATTGTTGACTCATTTACTGGTCGTTTAATGCATGGTAGACAATTTAGTGAAGGTTTACATCAAGCATTAGAAGCTAAAGAAAGAGTAGAAATTAAAAAAGAAACAAGAACATTAGCTACTATTACATTCCAAAATTATTTCCGTTTATATGATAAACTTGCTGGTATGACAGGTACTGCGAAAACGGAAGAAGAAGAATTTAGAAATATTTATAATATGTTTGTTGTGGAAATTCCAACAAATGTTCCAGTTATTAGAATTGATGATAATGATAAGATTTTCCAAACAATGAAAGGAAAATATAATGCACTCGCAAAAGATATTGCTGAAAGACATCAAAAAGGTCAACCAGTTCTTGTTGGTACTATCTCAATTGAAACAAGTGAATTATTATCAGAATTATTAAGAAAAAGAGGAATCCCTCATAAAGTTTTAAATGCTAAACAACATGAAAGAGAAGCTGAAATTGTAGCACATGCTGGTGAAATTGGTGCTGTTACAATCGCAACTAATATGGCTGGTCGTGGTACCGATATTAAACTTGCTCCAGGAGTTGTTGAACTTGGTGGACTTGCAGTTATTGGTACAGAAAGACATGAATCACGTCGTATTGATAATCAGTTAAGAGGTCGTAGTGGACGTCAAGGTGACCCAGGATATAGTTGTTTCTATTTATCATGTGAAGATGATTTATTAGTAAGATTCGGAAGTGATAGATTTAAAACAATTGTTCGTTTAGGAACATCAGGTGAAGTTGATGAAGAAGGTAATGAATTACCTTTAACAATGAAAATTATGACTAATTTCATTGAAAGTGCTCAAAAAAGAGTAGAAGGTTCAAACTACGATAGACGTAAGAGTGTTGTAGAATACGATGAAGTTTTAAGATTACAAAGAGAAGTTATTTATAAACAAAGAAACGATATTTTATCAATTGATGATATGGAACCAGTTATTATTAAAATGATGACTTCAGTTACTAACAGACATGTTCCAAGTTATGTTCAAATGGAAAGTAAGAATCAAGTAATTGATGCTAATCGTTTTGAAAAAGAATTCTTACCAGTATTTTTTAATCATGGTAGTTTTGAAGAAGATGAATTTAATGGTTTAACAGTTGAAGAGGCAAAACAAAAAGTTTTAGATAAGTTCTTAAGTAATTTAGAAGAAAAGAAAGATGCAATTTCAATTGAAATGTATCGTGAATTCTTAAAAGTTATTTTATTAAGAGTTGTTGATAGTTATTGGATGAATCATATTGATGCGATGAGTGGATTAAGACAAAGTATTGGATTAAAATCTTATTCTCAACAAAATCCATTACGTGAATATCGTGAAATTGGTTTCCAAATGTTTGATGAAATGATTTGTAAGATAGAAGATAATGTTTCATTAAATATCAATAGAGCTCTAATCAGAGATAATTTAGAAAGAGAACAAGTTGCTAAACCTACAGGAACTAGTGGGGGAAGCGATGAAGTAGTTAAAAAGAAACCAGTAACAGTTAATAAAAAACCTGGTCGTAATGATCCATGTCCTTGTGGAAGTGGAAAGAAATATAAAAATTGTTGTGGTAAGTAACCACTAGTTAGACCAAACAATAATGTTTGGTCTACTTTATTATTAAAAGGAGGTAAGCATGGAAAAGTTTGAAATACTTAAATATCATGAAGACTTTGAAACAAGATGTAGTGAATTATCAAAAGTTTTAAATATTAAAGTATTAAAAGAAGAAGTTTCTAAACTAGAAGTTGAAATGCAACAAGATGGTTTTTGGAATAATGTTAAGTATGCAGAAGCTCTAATTAATAATTTAAATAATAAGAAAAATAAATTAAACAATTATGAAGAAATAAAAAAAATGGTTGATGAATTAACAACCATAATTGAATTAAATGATGAAGAACTATATAGTGAGTGTCCAAGTTTAATAGATAGTATTCAAACTAAATTAAATGATTTTGAAGAATTGTTACTATTAAATGGTGAATATGATCAAAATAATGCTATTTTAGAAATCCATCCTGGTGCTGGTGGAACTGAATCACAAGACTGGGCTTTAATGTTATTTCGGATGTATAAAAGATTTGTGGAAATTAAGGGTTTTAAATTTAGTGTAATTGATTATCAAGATGCAATTGATGCAGGAATTAAAAGTGTTACTTGTTTAGTAGAGGGTAATTATGCATATGGCTATTTAAAAGCGGAAAAAGGAGTTCACCGATTAGTCCGCATTTCTCCATTTGATTCAAACGCCAGAAGACATACGAGTTTTGCGGGAGTTAATATTACTCCAGAAGTTGATAGTGAAATTGGTATTGAAATTAATAATGAAGATTTAAGAATTGATACTTATCGTTCTAGTGGAGCTGGTGGACAATATGTTAATACAACTGATTCAGCTGTTAGAATTACGCATATTCCAACTAATATTGTTGTATCTTGTCAAAATGAAAGAAGCCAAATTCAAAATAGAGAAAGAGCCATGAAGATATTAATTGCGAAACTTTATGAATATGAAAAAGAAAAAGAGAAAGAAAAATTAGCAGAATATGGTAGTGTTACAGATAATGCTTTTGGTAGTCAAATTCGCAGTTATGTATTGCATCCCTATTCTTTAGTAAAAGATCACCGAACAAATTATGAATCTGCTAATCCAACAAAAGTTTTAGATGGTGATATAATGGGTTTTATTAATTCCTATTTAAAATATAAAGCGCAGGTAGTAAATAATGAATAAACAAAGTAAAAAAAGAAAGATTAAAGATTTTATTAGTTTAAATATTGGAGTAATTTTATCTTCAATTGGATTTGTTTTTGTAATGAATCCAAATAATGCAGTATATGGGGGAGTACAAGGGATTTCGATAATTTTTAGTGGTTTATTCCCTAATTTTGAAAGAGCATCATATGTATTATTAGCGTTAAATATTTTCTTTTTAATCCTGGCTTGGTTATTTGTTAGTAAAGAGTTTTTCCTAAAAACAATTTATTGTTCAATAGCAGGATTTGTATATGCTTGGTTAATGGAGTTTGGATTGACAACAGAAGTTGTAAAAACATCAATAGAAATATTTAATAGTAATGGTTTTTTAGTTGTCTTCTTTAGTGCTGTTTTAATGGGAGCAGGATTAGGTCTTGCGTTAAAAGCAGGTGCTTCTACTGGTGGTATAGATATTTTACAAGCTATTTGTTATAAGTATTTAAAAATTCCATATGGTAAGAGTTTAATTTTTATTGATGGAACAATTGTTTTAATTGGATCACTTCTTTTACATAATGATACTGGTACAGCTTTTATTGAAAATATTTTATATGCTTTAGTAATGATATTAGTATCAGGGTTTGTAATGGATTCTATTGTCTTTAGTGGATTTAATGTTCGATCAATGTATATTATTACTAAAAATCCAGATGAAGTAAAAAAATATGTTTTAGAAAAATTAAGTCGGGGAGTTACAGAAATTAATGCAGTTGGTGGTTACACTGGAGAAACTAGAAGAATGTTAGTTTGTGTGTTATCATCTAGAGAATATTATGTTTTAAAAGATATTATTCAAAATATTGATCCATCAGCTTTTATTTATGCTACTAGGGCTTCCGAAGTTCATGGTGAAGGTTTTAGCTATGACTCCTTTGAAGAATAGTGATAAACCAATTGGTATTAAGAAGATTACTAAAAAAAGAAGTTTATATTATATTTTATTAGATAATGAAGACGAATTAAGTTTAATAGAAGATCAAATGGTTGATTATGCTATTAGTGTAAATAGAAGATTTACTCTAGATGAAATTGAAAAGATTAAAAAAGATTCAAAGTTTAATCTTTGGTATCATAAAGCATTAGTCCATATTTCTTATAAATTAAGAACTAAAAAAGAAATCTATGATTTTTTAAGTAAAAGTGATTTAGAAGATAATGAAAAGTTCTTAGTAATTGATAAATTAATTAAACATCACTATATAGATGACTTAGAATATGCTAAACATTTCTTAGAAGATTGTCTAAATAAAAAAAGAGGAAGAAGATACTTTAGTAATCATCTTAATCGTTTAGGGGTTAGTAGTGAGATTATTAGCGAAATATTAGAAACCTTTGATGAGAATCAATTATTAGAGGGATTAACTCTTCAATATCAAAAGATTCAAAAGGATTTGGAAAATTATCCAATAAGAATTCAAAAGCTGAAAATAAGCGAAAAAATGGCAAGAAGGGGTATAAGTATTAGTACTATTAATAAGGTATTAGATAGTATTAGTTATACAGAAGATTTAACAATTAGTTTTGAAAAAGATTTAGAAAAGATTAAAAAGAAAACAGATGATTATAATAAGATAGTAAATTATTTACTAAGTAAAGGTTATAACTATCAATTAATAAAAGAAAAGGTTAAAAACTAATTGTATTTATTTAATAAATAACTCATAAACTATTATGGGTGATTAAATGAATAATAAAAAACCAAAGATTAAACAGGGTCTAAGAGGAGTAAAACAAACTTTTATTAAAGATACAGAATTAGAACCTAGTTTAAAAATGGAAATTTCAAAAGAACAAATACCAAAAAAAACAAAAAATAAATAATGGAGAAGAGTATGAAAAGAATTATAGCTTTATTTTTAATGATTCTAGGGGTTATGAGTTTAGCATCATGTGAAATGAATTTTGGTGGGGGAACTACTACAAAAGGTTATAAGATTACTTATAACTTAGATGGAGGAACTTTACCAACTGATGCGGTAAAAGAATTTACTGATGGATCAAAAGTAGAATTACCGATTCCTTCAAAAGAAGGTTATGTATTTGTAAGTTGGCAAGATAAAGATGGTAATGATGTGACATCTTTAAAAGGGGTAACTTCTAATATTACTTTAAATGCAAAGTGGAAAGAATTTGTTGAGGGTGTAACTTATAGTATTGAATATGTTTTAAATGATGGTGTATTTACAGAAGAAGTAAAATATACATATACTTCAGGAGAAACTTATGAATTCCCAATTCCGCGTAAAGCCGGTCATAATTTTAAAGGTTGGAAAGAATATGAAACAAGTGAACCAGTAACAGGTATTACTGAAAGTACAACAGGAGATTATAAAGTATACGCAAGTTGGCAAAAAGCAACAATTGTTTGTAATATTACTTATAACACAAATGGTGGTACATTACCAGAAGGTATTAAAACAACTTATACTGAAGGTACAGCACAAGTATTCCCTAAACCAGTTAAAGATGGATACTTCTTTAGAGGTTGGTATTTAGATGAAGAATGTAGTGAAGCCATTGGTTCTATTAAAACAACAACTTTTGGGGATATTGAAATATATGCAAAATGGGTTGAAGCTACAATGGAAAATGCTAACTTCGGTATTTTAGGTGATAGTATTTCAACATTCTATTCTCAAGGCTCAAGTTATAATAGTATTTTCCAAGGAACTGATCAGTTCTACTATCCTAGATATAGTACAACAGTAAAAAGTGCTACACAAACTTGGTGGTATAAAACTGTTAAAGCATTAGGTGGAAATATTTTAGTAAATAATTCATATTCTGGTGGTACTGTTATTGGTAGTGGTATGGGTGCTGCTGTTACAACAGAAAGATTATCGAAGTTTAATGTTGGTGGGGTAAGTCCTGATATTATTATTATCTATTTAGGGATAAATGATAGTGGTGCTTATACATCAAAATATTTTGTCGAAGAATATCAAAAGATGATTGATAAGATCAATAGAATGTATTCAGGTACACAAATTTTCATGTGTACATTACCTTATGTAACTTTAGAAGGTCGTGAACCAATCAGAATTGAATATAATAATGCGATAGTAGAACTTGCGGAAAAGAATAATATTCCAGTAATTCATTTTGAAAATGCTTGGTCAAGTGCAACTGAACAAAAAGATAATTGGAACTTCTTAGGGGATAACGTTCACCCAAGTGCAGCAGGTATGACAGTGTTAGCTGAACTTGCGATAAGTGATATTAAAAAGTTCTATGGTATTGAATAAGCTATAACGTTTTCATAAAATAATAGATTGACTATTATTAAAAAAAATAATATAATAAATAAGAATTCTTCAGGGCAAGGTGTAATTCCTGACCGGCAGTAAAGTCTGCGAAATCTTAATCCTTAAAGATTTGATGGGGCTAATTTCCTCAACCGATAGTTAAAGTCTAGATGAAAGAAGAAAATCCTTTCTTTTTAGTCGCCCTTTTTTGGCGACTTTTTTTAATCGGAGGTATTATGAAAAAATATAAATATAATGTATCTTGGATAGTTCAAGTAAGTTTATTATCAGCACTTGCGATAATTTTATATAATTTTCCAAAATTTAAATTACCATTTTTTCCAGGGATGTTAAGTGTACAATTTTCAATGTTACCAACTATTATTGGATCATTTGCGTTAGGACCATTTGGGGGAGTATTAATTGTCGTAATTAAATTTTTATTTAAACTTCTAACTACTAGTACTGCTGGTGTTGGTGAAATAGTTGATTTAATTATTGGTTTATGTGTTGTACTTGTAACATCTTTAATTTATATGTTTAAAAATAATAAAAAAGGTGCTATTATTGCTTTAGTATTTGGTAGTCTTACATGGATTTTAGTAGCAGCCTTATTAAATGCGGTATACGCAATACCAGCATATTCAGTACAATTTGGAATTGACACAGTATTAAAAATGTTAACAGTAATTCCAGGAGTTACTGAAGAAAACTATATATCTAAATATATTATATTTGGTTGTATACCATTTAATTTAATGTTATCTGTAGTCGTTTCTTTAGTAACATATCTTGTATATAAAAAGATATCTTGGTTATTTGAAAAAATGGATAATAAGATTTCTAAGAAGAAAGAAGAGTAAATCTTTTGAAAAAAATAACAAAATAATGTATAATATCACTATATAAATAAAAACATTGAAAAGAAGAGTAAGTAATTTATTTCTTTTATAGAGAGTCTTTGCTGGTGGAAATAAGATAAAGTACAATTACCGAACATGGTCTTGGAGTTGGAGTGTCGATATTTAGGCTCTCTCGGGTTCTCCCGTTATAGAGATAGGGTTTCATATTATTAGTAGGAACTCGAAAAGGTTTAAATCGTGAGGTTTAAATGAACTAAGGTGGTAACACGGGAATTAATAACTCGTCCTTTATTGTAAAGGATGAGTTTTTTTATTTATAAAAGGAGGAAATATGCAAATATTAAGTATTCAAAATTTAACAAAAACCTTCGAAAGTGAAAAAGGTATAATATCAGTTTTAGATAATATCTCATTAGAAATTGAAAAAGGGGATATCTTTGGGGTAATTGGTTTGTCTGGAGTTGGGAAATCAACACTTGTTAGATGTATTAATTTACTGGAAAAGGCGAATTCTGGGGTTATTAATTATACAAGATACATTAATGATAAAATCAAAGATACGGTAGATATTTCAATTCTTAGTAATGAAGAATTGAGAAACTATCGAAAAGAAGTTTCAATGATCTTTCAGGATTTTAATTTATTAAATCAAAAAACAGTATTTGAAAATATTGAATTTCCGTTAACTTTATCTAAAGGTTATAAGCGAAATCAAGAAGCAATAAATAAGATTGAAAGATTGCTAAAACTTGTTGGCTTAGAAAATAAGAAAAAAGCTTACCCTAGCGAATTATCAGGTGGCCAAAAACAAAGAGTAGCGATTGCTAGAGCACTTGTAAACAATCCTAAGATATTGTTATGCGATGAATGTACATCCGCCTTAGATCCGACAACTGCATTTTCCATATTAGATTTACTTCAAAAACTAAATAAAGAACTCGGTTTAACAATAATTATTATTGCTCATCAAATGTCTGTAATTGAAAGAATTTGTAATAAAGTAGCAATTTTAGCTGATCATAAGGTAGTAGAACAAGGTGAAGTAGCACAAGTATTTTTAAATCCTAAAACTAATGCTGCTAAGTCTTTAATTTATTCTGGACATATTAGAACTAAATTGCATGATTCTCATTTATTGAAATTAGAATTTAATGGTGATACGGATTCTCCAGTAGTTGCGAATATTATCCAAGAATGCAATATTTTAGTTTCGATCGTTTACGCAAATTCCTTTGTGGTTGATGATAAAATTTATGGTCAAATGATTATTAAACTGCCATATTATGATAATGATATCGACAAACTAAAGAAATATCTAAATATTAAAAAAATTAAATATAAGGAGGTATCTACAGATGAATTGGATGAATCTTTTAGAAGCCATTAAAGATACTTTACTAATGACAACAATTTCGACAATTATTGCTTATTTGATTGGTCTTCCTACTGGTATTATTTTATATAATTCTTCTAAAAAAGGTTTAAAACCAAATAAAATTATCAATACAATATTAGGGACAATTGTTAACATTTTTAGATCAATACCTTGTTTGTTATTAATAATAATATTTATCCCAGTTACTAATGTTATTTTTGGTAAAGGATCTTGGTCAGGTAATTGGTATTCAATGATTGTACCATTGGTTGCGGCAAGTTTTGCATTTATTGCGAGAATGGTTGAACAAAGTTTAACTGAAGTTCCCTATGGTGTAGTTGAAGCATCTAAATCTTTGGGAGCATCAAATTTACAAATAGTAACAAAAGTGCTTCTAAGTGAGGCTAAACCATCTTTAATATCCGGTTTTGCAGTTACTATTGTTTCGATTATTGGTTATACATCATTTGCAGGTTATATTGCAGGGGGAGGGTTAATTGTTGAAGCCTTTAATCTTGGTTACTATGGTACCAACAAATTCGGAATGTGGATATGCATTTTATTTGTAGTAATAATAGTTCAAATAATCCAAGAGAGTGGATTATATTTGTCGAAAAGAATAGATAAAAGGAGAAAATAATATGAAAAAAACATTACTAAATTTATTTTTGTTAATTTTATTAACTCTAACTTTAACAAGTTGTAAGGATAAAGAAAAAACAATTATTGTTGGAGGTACACCATCACCTCATGCTGAGATTCTTAACTGTGAAGCAGTACAAAACTATATTAAAAGTAAAGGTTATACGCTAGAGGTAAAAGTGTATCAAGACTGGGCTACTTTAAATAAAGCTTTAAATGATGAAGGAATTGATGCTAATTACTTTCAACATGCAAAATATTTAAATAAAGATATTCAAAACTATGGTTTTAATCTTTCGGCAGCTTGTGAAGTACATAATGAGCCATTAAATTTATATGGAAAAACAAAAATATCAGATTTTACTAATAAAAAAATCTACATTGTAAATGATCCTACAAATGTAGAAAGAGCATATCAATTATTGGTAGCTAATGGGATATTAGATTCTTATAATGTAAATAATTTTAATGCACAACATCCGGAATATACAACTTCAATTGGGGTTTCAATTGAATGTATTGATGCAGGACTTTTACATCAAAAAGTAACAGAAGGTGGATATGCAATAATTCCAGGTAATTATGCATTAACTGCTTGGGGCACATCAAAAGCTAGTGAATATAAGATTTTTGGTGAATCAGTAGATGTTGCATATCCAAATATTATTGTGGTAAGAACTCAAGATTTAAATAGTGAAAAAATCAAAATTTTAGTTGAAGCATTAAGTCTTCCAGAAGTAAAAGAATTTATTGAATCTAAATATGGTCCTACTGTAAATTATGTTTACAAAAATTTACTTGGTTAATAAAACAATATAAATTTATGAAAGTATTTTGTTGGACACTAGTCCAGCAAAATACCCATGTTTGCTTTATCGAAATATAAGGCGGTTTTTTAAATTTGTAGTATATTTTTAGTATGTATTAAGTATGGTATTTAGTTAATTATAATTTTGAAAAGTTACTTAACATTATAAAAATTTTTTGTGTTAAACCAAATATAAATACTAAAAAACGTTTCAACCTTTTTTGGTATGTTATAATTAATTAAAGATTTTTAAATAAATTAGTAAAAAAAAGAATTATATGATATAATAAAACAAACAATGAGGAAAAAACTATGACAAATGAATTAATATTTAGTATAATTATTCCATTTATTGGTACTGTATTAGGATCAGCATGTGTATTTTTAGTAAAAAATAAATTAAGTGATTCAGTTCAAAAAGCTTTTTCTGGGTTTGCGGCTGGTGTTATGATTGCGGCATCAATTTGGAGTTTAATCCTTCCTTCATTTGAAGCTAGTAAATCAAAAGAATTTGCCTTAGTTCCAGTATTAATTGGATTATGGTTAGGTTTTATCTTTTTAATGTTATTAGATAAAATTATTCCCCATATGCATATTGACCGAGATGAAGTAGAAGGACCTAAAGCAAGTTTAAAAAAATCAACAATGACTGCTTTAGCAGTAGCATTACATAATTTACCAGAAGGTATTGCGGTTGGAGTTGTTTTAGCTAGTGCTATTTCAACAAAGAATACTGAGATTGTAAATTATGCTGTAGCAATTCCTCTTGCGGTAGGTATTGCAGTTCAAAACTTTCCAGAAGGCGCAATAATATCTCTTCCTCTTCATGATAGTGGAGTAAAAAAATCTAAAACATTTTTATTGGGCGTATTATCTGGAGTTGTTGAACCATTAGGGGCTATTCTTACATTATTACTTGCAAATTTTATTACTCCAGCATTACCTTATTTATTAAGTTTTGCAGCAGGTGCTATGATTTATGTAGTAATCGAAGAACTAATACCAGAAATGTCTAAGGGTAAACATTCACATATTGGTGTTCTTTGTTTTATAATAGGTTTTTCATTAATGATGGTATTAGATTATATTTTAGGATAATAAAAAGCTGTTTGTTTAAAACAAACAGCTATTTTAATTCTCTTTGAAATATTCTTTTAAGAATAAATATACACCTTGCTCTTTGTTTGATTTAGTAACAATAGTAGCATGTGGTAATAATTCAGGATGTGAATTAGCCATGGCAACACGAACTTTTGAACAATTAAACATTTCAATATCGTTATGTCCATCACCAATCGCAATTACATTATCTGGATTAATATGATAATATTCAATGGCTTTTTTTAAGCCTTCACCTTTATTTACATTAATATTATAAACTTCTACTATGTGGAATAAATCTCCTTCACCCCAATATCTAGAACGAAGTGTATTTGGATAGTTATCCTCAATATATTTTTGAAGGATTTCTACAAATCCTTCTTTCACAAATATAATAGAACCATTAGGATCTTCTTTTAAAATGTCTTGAAGTCTACCCTCATGTAATACACCATTATCAACATGAAGATATGGGTGAATTTCTTTGTTATAATCTAAAACATAGATATCATCATGAATTTCTGAGAAGACATTTATTAAATTATCTCCAATAAAATCTAAAATATTAAATAAGTCAAAACGGTTAATTCTTAAATCTGTTGGTGGAAATAATTTATCAGTGGGATTGTATACAAGGGCACCATTATAGTTAATAATTGGTGTAGATAAACCTATTTCTTTATAAACAAAATAACTTGATCTAAAAGGTCTACCTGTTGCGATTAAGATAATATGACCATCATTATTAAGTTTTTTTAAATATTCAACAGCATTCTTTTCGTATTCCGCAAAGTTCAACATTAAAGTTCCGTCTAAATCAATTATAATTAGATGTTTGTCCATAGTAATTCTCCTATTGTTAATATTATATCAAAAAGAATAAAAAAATAAAAATATTTAATTAAGAGAATTTATTTTGTAAATGATTTACAAAATCGTTAATTTGTTGTAAAATAAATATACCTGAAAGAGTGATAAAATGTTTTTTACAAAAGTAGATAATTTTTTCAATTGGTTATTTAAAGACTTAAATGGTAAATTTGAAGTACGTACATTAGTTACTTTATTATTAGGAATAGTAATAGGTATTATTATTTCTGCATCTTTATATGGTATTCTTTTATTAATATCTTTAAAAAAAGCCGAAAAGAAGAATCCAGTAAGTATTATGCCTACTACCATTAGTGATAATGAATTACTAGAGATGATCAAAAATATTAAAAAAGATTTTGTAGAATTAACTGTTACATTTAGTCCAACAGATAAAATGAAAGTATTAGGAACAACAGTTATGAATACTGTTAAAAGTATTGCTGGAATGTATTATCCTAATTCTAAATATCCGTTATTTGAATTGAATGTTAATGAATTGTTAATTTTATGTCATTATATATCTGATAGAATAGATACTGTATTTGATAAGAAAGTATTAAAACCTTTTAAAAATATGAGTATTAGTCAAGTATTAAAAATGCTTGATTATTATAAGAAAGTAAAAGAAAATAAGGCTGTTAAAACAATTAAAAAGACAGGACCCGTTCGAAAGGTCTTATTTACAATACTAAACTATGCTAATCCTGTCTATTGGATTAGAAAGATTATTGTTAGTGGAACAATTAATACTGCATTAACGAAGATGTGTTTAATTGTGATTGATATTGTTAGTGATGAAACAATAAAAGTTTATAGCAAGAGAATCTTTGATGAAGAAAGAAACATCATGGAAGAAGAAATAAATAAAGAATTAGAAGAAATGGAGGAAATAGAATGAAAAAGAAAAATCAAGAAATTGTATTTAACTTAAAGTTTATTGAAAAAACAGCGCCTGATAAAAGGGCAGAATATCCTAATGTATCTGTACAAAAACCTTATTATCCTAATACTCCATTAGATGATTTTCCAATTTGTTATTTTCAAGAAACAAAAAAGGTTGAAGAAGTAGAAAAACCAACTCAAGTTTTTGATTCTCCAGATTTCTTTGTATCTCCAATCATTGGTACACAAAACAATCAAATTCAAACTGGTGAACAAAGTCAAAGACCAAGAGAAGCATATGAAGGTTTTAGAGTAGATGGAGAAACTAAACCGCAAACAAAAGCTGAAATTAAAAAATCTTTTGACTTATTAGATACTCAAGATTACCGCAATATCTTAATTAATGGTGTTGCTCCTGTAGATTATGATGAATCTAATGGATATGCTTATGAAAGAGAAGAAGAATATACTCCAAGTCATACTAATTATGAATACTATGAAGAAGAAACTGTTGAGGAGTTTAATCTAGAAGAACCAACTGAAGAAGTTGTTGAAGATACATATGAGTATGTAGAAGAAACAAATGAAGAAATTCAAGAAGAAGTTATTGAAGAAGTAAAACCAGTTGTTAGAAAACCAATAGTTACAGAAACTCCAAAACCTGCATACAAAACAACTCCTAAGAAAACGAAATATGTTGCTCCTCCACTAAATTTATTAAAAACAAATAGTGGTGAACTAGAAATAGATGAATCTTGGGCTATTGAAAAACAAAATGTTATTAATAAAGTTTTCCAAGAATTTAACTATGGTGCAAAATCAATTGGTTATAAAGTTGGTCCTACAGTAACACTATTCTTAATTGATATTGAACCAGGTACTGATGTTAATAAATTGACATCTCTTTCTAAAACATTACAAATGCGTTTATGCGCTAAGAATGTTCGTATTCAATCACCGATTGCGGGAATGGATTGTGCAGGTATTGAAATTCCTAATGCGAAAAGAACAACAGTATTAGCAGGTACATTAATTAATAATAAAGATTACTTAAATTCTGAAAAGAAATTAAAGTTTGCTTTAGGTCTTAATTTAAGTGGTGAAAAGGTATATGCCGATATTGAAAAAATGCCCCATGGTTTAGTTGCTGGTGCGACTGGTAGTGGTAAGAGTGTATGTATTAATACAATGATTGTAAGTTTAATTTATCATAACACTCCAGAAGAACTAAGATTTATTTTAGTTGACCCGAAGATGGTTGAATTATCGATTTATAATGACATACCGCATCTTGCGATGCCAGTTATTACAGAAGCTAAAAAAGCAGCACCTGCTTTTAAATGGTTATGTGAAGAAATGGATAATCGTTTCCTAATCTTTAGTCAAATGCATGCTCGTGATATCAATCGTTTTAATGAAATTCAAAAACGTCAAGGCGGTAGAATAATGCCTAGAATTGTTTTAATCATTGACGAATTAGCCGACTTAATGTTAGTTGCAGGTAATGAAATTGATGACTATATTAAAAGACTTGGTGGAAAAGCCAGAGCAGCAGGTATTCACGTAATTCTTGCAACTCAAAGACCATCAACAGATGTTATTAAAGGTACAATGAAAAATAATGTTCCAACTCGTATTGCATTTAAAGTAAGTAGTCCAGTCGATTCTAGCACAATTTTAGATCATGGTGGTGCTGAAAAGTTACTTGGTATGGGTGATATGTTATTCTCAAATGAAGATGGAGAAGAACGTATTCAAGGCGCATATGTTTCTGATGATGAATTAAGCGATATTGTTGAATTCTTGACTGAACATAATGAAGTATCATATTTATTAAACCAAGAACAACTAATTGCAAGAGCAACTATTGAAGAAGTTGATGAAGAAGAAGATGAATTATTTGAAGAAGTTGCATTGTTTGTTGTAAGAAATGAAAATGGTTCTTCAAACGCTATTCAAACAACTTTTAATGTTTCATTCAATAGAACTAAAAGAATGTTATCTAAGATGGAAAAATTAGGTATTTTATCACCAACAGTTGCTGGTAAACCAAGAACTGTTTTGGTAAATGAAGAAGAATTATATAAAATTTTAGATGATAATAAGTAGAGGATAATATGGAAGAAAATAAAAACAATGAAATTGTAGAGGAAACTTTACAAGAAGAATCTGTAGATTCACTTGATAAAATACAAGAAGTTGTTGATGAATATACTGAAGATGAAAGAAAAAAGATTAAAAGAAGAATAATTGCTTTAGTGATTTCTTTTACTTTAACTTTAATAATTTACATTGTATCAAGAATTTTTTATCCATTTAAGAATTTAGATTCAGCATCAGATGTACAAACATTTCAAGCTTTAGAATATATCAAATATATAATGTTAATATCTGGAATAATTACTATAGGTTTAATAGTATTATGTATATTACATTTATGTAAAGTTCAATTTAAAATTACAAAAAAGGTATTAAACAAAGTAGTGGATATTTTAGAATGGATAGTTATATTTCCAATTTGTATAACTATTGCTTCATTTTGTTTTAGTTTTGTATTCACTTTAACTGTAGTTGAAGGTAATTCTATGAATCCTAATGTTTTAGATGGTGAAGAGTTATTTTTATTATATAGTAATAAATATGAAAGATTTGATGTAGTAGTTATTGATGTTGATGAAAAATATCAAATGCTTAATGAAAGATTATTTATTAAAAGAATAATTGGTTTACCAGGAGAATATATAGAATATCGTACTGAAACAAATAAAAATGGTAATTCTATTACTAACTTATATGTTAATGGTGAATATGTTGATGAATCCTTTTTTACAGAATTTGAAAAAGAAGTATTTGTGACATATTTAAGAGGACATATTCCATTTGACTTCGAAGAAATTTGTAATATCAATAATCACAATACAACTATAGTTGAAGGTAAAATAGTTATTCCTAATGATTATTATTTAGTTCTAGGAGATAATAGACCAGATAGTCAAGATAGTAGAACAATTGGTTTAGTTCATAAAGATGATTTAATTGGAAAAGTTAAATTTCGTATGAAGTCTTTATTTAAATTTGAAAAAATCGAATAGGAGGAAATTATGGTTCAATGGTATCCAGGGCATATGGCCAAAGCCTTTAGGGAAATGGATGAAAAAATTAAATTTGTTGATTTAGTTATTGTACTACTTGATGCTAGGGTACCAGAATCATCATTTAATCCAGAGGTCGCTAAAAAGTTTCAAAATAAGCAAGTTTTATATATATTAACAAAAGCTGATAAAGCTGATAATGTGGAAACTAAAAAATGGTGTAAACATTACGAACAAAAAGGTAATTTTGTAATTGCTGTTAATTCAAAAGATAATCAAACTAAAAAAATAGTAATGAGAACCATTACTAAAGCATTGGAAGAAAAAAGAAAAAAAGATGCTTTAAAAGGTCTAAAGCCTAGAGCAATTAAAGCAATGGTTGTAGGAATTCCTAATGTTGGTAAATCAACTTTAATCAACAATTTGGCTGGTAAAAAAGTTGCTTTTGTTGGTGATAAACCAGGGGTAACTAAAGCTCAACAATGGATCAAATTAAATCAAGATTTAGAATTACTGGATACTCCAGGGGTTTTATGGCCAAAGTTTGAAAATCCAATTGTGGGATTTAATCTTGCATTAACAGGTGCAATTAAAGATGATATATTAAGAATAGAAGATATTTTAGATTATGGTGTTAAACTACTTCATGAGTTATATCCAGGAGTACTAGAGAAAAGATATGGTGTATCAGAAGAATATATTGATGACTATATTACTCATCTTGGAAGAGAGAAAAAACTTTATGCAAATAAAGAGATTGATATAAATAGGGTATGTATGTTAATACTTAATGATTTAAGAAATGGTTCACTAGGTAATATCACATTAGATAGAATTCAAGAGGATATAAATGAGTAATTTTGAATTTGAAAAAAAGATTTATAGTGAGGGTTATGAATATATTGCGGGGACTGATGAAGTAGGAAGAGGTTGTATTGCAGGTCCTGTATATGCTTGTGCTATTATTATGAAAAAAGATAGTGCAATCCCCGGCGTAAATGATTCTAAAAAATTAACAGACAAAAAAAGAAGAGAATTATTTCCTAAAATTTTAAGTGAAGCAGTAAGTTATGCAGTAGTTTCAATTGATAATAATAAAATAGATGAAATCAATATTTTAGAAGCTTCAAGACTAGCAATGGAAGAAGCAATTAAAAAACTATCTGTCAAACCTGATTATATTTTAACTGATGCTATGAAGATTCATACTGATATTCCATATATGGATATTATTAAAGGTGATATTAGAAGTTATACTATTGGTTGTGCTTCGATAATAGCAAAAGTAATCAGAGATGATTTAATGATTGAATTATCTAAAGAATTTCCAGGTTATGAATGGGAAAAGAATAAAGGATATCCTACTAAAAAACATAAAGCTGCTTTATATCAACTTGGTATAACAAAGCATCACAGAGTATCTTATGAACCTGTTAAAGTTTATTTAGAAAAAGTAAAGTGTAAATAATGTATATTATTTGCACTTTTTTTCTTTTTTTGTCAAAATAAAGTATAAATAAAAAATGGGGAAATGGGATATGAAAAAAATTTATTTGAAGTTGTATTTTTTATATATTGTATTTGGTTATTCCTATGAGGAGTTAAATTAATTAACTTTCATTAGGACTCCTCGAAAGAGGGGTAATAATGAACTCGTTAATTAAACTAGTTATTAACTATCAAAATACTAAGGATGATATATTTTTTGAAAAAATTTTAGAAAAATTAAAAAACTTAATTTATTACAATATTAAAAAAATACCCATCAGTTATCAAGAAGAAATATATCAAGAATTATTATTGGGATTATATAACGTACTAATTACATTTAAGATTAATTATAATATAAAGATAAATCAACAAGAAATAGAAAATCAAAATATTACAAATAAATATTTATTGGCTTTTATTGAAAAGTATAAAGATGATTTGTTAAGAGTAAATAATAAAGATTTATTTATTAATGAGTTTATTTTATTTTGTAATGAAAATCAGTTTATTAATTATATTAATAAAAGATTTAAATCAATTAGGATATCTTTTTATCAAAAACAGGAAAAAGAAAAAGCCATCTATGAAAAATATTTAGAAATAATAAAACTATCAAGTAATAATACATATAATATAAAATATTTAGATGATGAAGAAAAAGCATTTTTAAAATTATTTGTTGATAAAGAAAGAATTTTAACACAAAAAGAAGTAGGCGATATATTAGGTATATCTCAACAAGCTATTTCTAGAAAACTCAAAAAAATAAAAGAAAAGTATAAAAAAGGAAAAGTTTAAAAAACTTTTCTTTTTTTATTTTAGGTTGTATTTTTTAAAAATTGCATTGGTTATATAGTTGAGGAGGTGATTAAATGACTATTGCGATGACAATTATATCGATATTAGGAACAATTTCTAGTATTTATTTTGCATATATGGCCTTAAAAAACAACAGGCACAAAGAAGATATAAAAAGTGGCAAAAAGGAAGGCATTATTATAACAGATATTAGTTATATAAAAGAGTGCGTTGATAGAGTAGAAAAGAATTTATATAAAGTTGATGAATGTTATAAAAGCTTACTAGAAAGAATCAATAAAGTTGAAGGTAATATCGATATTATAAACAAGATTATTGAAGGAGGTTAAAGGTGGAATACAAAGGAATAGAAATAATCTTAGTTGTTAGTTATATGGTTGGTGAACTATATAAAAGGGTTTTTAAAGAAAAACCAAATTTTTATAAATACATACCTATTATAGTTATGATTATTGGTGGGTTATTAGGGATTTATTTAATAGAAACAGATAACTTATTAGAAAAAATAATAATAGGTATGATTAGTGGATTAAGTTCCACTGGAACAAATCAAATAATAAAACAAATTAAAAAAGGAGAATAAAAAAATGAAATTTAAAAATAGAAATGTTGAAAATCCAAATGTGTTTACATTAAATGTATTAAGTATGACAGGAGATTTTGTGGGAGAAATAAGCACAATGAAGGTTAGCTTA
Source organism: Bacilli bacterium (assembly GCA_017409905.1). Taxonomy (GTDB): domain Bacteria; phylum Bacillota_I; class Bacilli_A; order ML615J-28; family CAG-313; genus UBA1231. The sequence goes on along the minus strand of JAFQRV010000022.1, from coordinate 10,284 downwards.
TCTAGAAGTGAAGGAGAAGTATATGAACAAGGAACCCCACTAGATGCTAAAAATTTATCATTATTGTGCCAAGGATACTATATTGAAGAAGATAATTTAAAAGTTATAAAGGGGCAAGGAATTAATTCTACTCATAAATTTATAGTTGATACTGATAGAAGATTTACTGTAACAACAGAAGCAACTTGTGATAGTCCTTTTGTATTAAATACAGTAGTAAACAATGGGGAAAAGATTGAAATACAATTAAGTATTGAAACTGGTGTAAGTTTAAGTTCATTGACTGAACAAATATATACACACACGATTAAACTATTTGAAAATAATTCAGAAGTGTTAGTAGGATCTATTGACGTTGAAATTGAAGTATTAGCAGATTCAGTATCTTCTGATGATTAGGAGAAAAATATGAAGTTAGATAAGTTAAAAGAGTTTTATTTAAAAAAAGGACTAGTCGCGACAAGACAAATAAAGAGAGAATATCAAAATAAAAAAAGAAAAGAATCGTTTAAAACAAAAATTATTGGGATTACAGGAAGTAAAGGGAAATCTACAACTGCTTTTTTACTTCATGAATATTTAAAATTATTAGGCTATAAAAGTATTTTATATAGCAGTATAAAAATAGATTCACCTGCAAGTAGAATTTCTAATAAGAATGCATGCGAAGTAGCGGTTTATAAAGAAGAGGATTTATTAAATATTATTGAAGAAGTAGAGGCATATGATCCGGACTTTTTAATATTAGAAGTAAATGAAAGTACAATTCAAAAAGGTTTATTAGATAATTTTGAATTTGATATAAAATTATTAACCAATTTAAATCCCAAACATAATTTAGAAAACTATACTGAAGAAGAGTATGTTTCACTGAAAAAAAGATTTTTTGAAAATACAAGTAAAAAAACAAAATGTATATATGGACTACAAGATTATTCAAAAGATTTGTTGGAAACACTATTATCATGTAATGAGTGCGAAAAATATGTTTTTTCAACAAGACATATCTTAGAAGTAAAAAATGTTAATGAAACTACAGCAAATTGTTTGTTAGTTGATTTAGTACATTCACTAAAAGGGTTAGATATGACTTTTTTATTAAATGGTAGGGAGTATTCATTACATACTAATTTAATTATGAATTATAATGCTTTAAACGTACTAGGGGTTATAACAACACTAAATGTATTAGGGTTATTTAATCTTAATAAATTTCAAGAATTAATAAAAAACATTAGAATTCCTGGAAGAGCAGAACTTTATAAGTATAAAGATAGATATATTATTGTTGATAGTCAGCTTTCATCAATTTTGCTTGAATTATATCAATATAAAAAGCAAGGCCATATAAAAGCTATTAATGTTGTAATGGGAACATTAGGTTTTGGTCATTATTCTTGGGAAAAACGCTTTTTTACTGAAAAATATATTGAGCAAACTCATGAAAGTAGAAAATATGTGGCAGATTTATTAAAAAAATATGCAGATTATGTTTATATCACAGAAAGTGATAGTGGAGCAGAAGAACTATCAGATATTTGTAAAGAATTAGATATGTATTTAGATAACGAAATAGGATCAGAAATTATTTTTGATAGAAAAAAAGCCATAGAAAAAGCAATTTATGATGCTAAACCATTAGATGTAGTTTTGATATCTGGAAGGGGTAATAAAATTCTTTTATGTGATGGAAAGTTTTCAACAAGATTAATTGTAGACAGTGAGGCCGTTTTAGAAACTTTTAGAAAGGATAGAAAAAAGAAAAATGGATAATAGTAAAGTATTTCAAAATGAAGTAATGATGAATGCAAAAGATTTAACTGCATTTATAAATATTAAAACCGGAAGATTAAAAATACATCTTCCAACATTAAGTATTAGTAAGGGGAACTTTCAAATTAATACGTCATTAGTATATAATTCATTATTTGATTCAACATTATTTCCAAATAAAATAATAGGTATTGATAATAAATGGAAATTTAATTTTCAACAATATGTTTTTCAATATCAAAATAATGAATCTTATGGTGATATTGAAAATGGTGACTATGTTTATATTGATGGAGAATGGAATATTCATCGATTTATTGAGTATAAAAGAGATAATGACATTAGATATTCATATGATAGTGGCGGATTGAATTTGAGATTATTAATTTCATCACAAAAACTTGAAATTGACAATGGAAAAGAAATTCTTGAATTTAATGAAAAAGGTTATTTAATAGGAATAAGAAATAAATTTAATCATGAAATTTATAAAAGTTTTGATTATTCAAATAATAAAATTAGTTCTATAAAAGATGAAAGAAAAACATATCATAAAATTAATATTATTTATGGAGATAATGGAAAAATCAAGTATGTTTTAGATGGATCAGAAAGTCGAAATATGTTGTTGTATAATGATAATGGAGATTTAAAAGGAATAACTTATCAGTTTGGCACATATGAATTAGATAAGTATCTTTTTAATTATATTGACAATAAATTGGTAGGAATTATAAATTATCAAACTAATAATGGTTTATCTATTTCTTATAATAATTATAAGGCACATGAAATCAGTAGTGGTTTTTTTGAAAAGAAAAAGAAAAGTATCGAAAAAATACCTAACATGTATCTTGGTGATGATTATATTGATGAAGAACTTTATGTAAATGATAAATGTGAATATAAAGATGATAAAGCGAGTGATTATTATCTATCTACCATTAATGAAAGATTTAGGATTACTTATGATAACTCAAAAACAAAGGTTCAACAAAAAAATGGATTAATAGATGTTTATTATTTAAATAATGAAGGAGAAACGATTTCCGTATTAGAAGAATATGATACAATTTTAAAATCTAAATTTAAAAATACTGGATTTCCGTTGACACCGTCAGTTTCAAATTTAATGGATAATAAATTTATTGAAATAAGTGATAAATTATGTATTGAAACTAATACAGTAAATAAATTTAAAAAATTATTGACGGATGGAACATTAAATGTGAACGATGATGAAAAATATAGAAGCTTTGTGGTATCCTTCTGGTTAAAAAATAATATTGAAATAAGTGATTTTAAAAAAGTTTTATTGAATATAAATGGGTGTGAAGAATTTGTATATATAAAACCAAGTCCAGCAGATACTATTCAATATGTTCAAATTCCCATTGTATTGAACGAAGACAGTTTTAATAGTATAACTAATAATTATATTGAAATTGAATTTGTTGATAAAAATGTATATAAAATAGCCGATGTTAAAATTAAAAAAAGTAGTATTAATTTTTTGATGTTAAATTGTATAAATGAAAATAATCAAATGTTTATGTATAGGCTAGATAATATTGAAACATTTGGTTATTTAAACGGTTCAAGTCCTATTGAAAAAAATATTAATAAAGATTACTATTTTACAATTAATGATTTAATTGAAACTTATAAAAGTATGTACAAGGCCAAATGTTTAGATGAAGCTAGATATGAGTTACATTGTTGTAATTTAAGAAAAGTAATAGAAGTTTCAGATACATATTTTAAAGTATATCAAAATTTTTTAATTTATTTGGATTTCTTTAATAATAGAACAGCTAATTTTAGAATGAAAAATGTTACTTTCTTCAAAAACAACAAATATTTAATAGAAGACACAGTAATGTCATTTGATTATGATGTATTAAAAAATCAATATTATTGTGAAGAGAAAAAAATGATGGCATTAACAAATTCCGAATGTGATTTAACAGATGATATATCATCATTAGTTTATACTTGGTATAATGAGGATGGCACATTTAGAGCTAAAAAAGATGAATATAACATTATTACTGAAAATTATTATGATTTATATGGAAATATCGAAAAAATATTAGTATATAAAGAAAATGAAATTGAAAATCCAATTTCGGTAAAATTGTATAATTATGATGTAGATCCAATTGATCGAGAGGTATGCGATTCGATAAATAATAACGGAATTGAAACAATATTTGAATATACTCCAGATTTAAAACTAAATAAAGTTAGATGTGGAAACAACATTAAAAAATATGATTATAATTGGATTGATAATAGTTTAAAAGCAATATCTCATGTTATAGAAGTGTTTGATGAAAAAGGGATTTCCCATGAAGAAGATATTGAAAAGGTAGAGGTATTAAGTAATAATAAAGGCTTGGTAAGGTATTATAAGAAAAGTGATAATGAAATATATAAATTTGAATACGATAAATATTTAAGATTGAATAAAGTGTATTTAAATGAAAAAGAACTTGAAGATAGATTTTATTCTTTTGATACTTATGGTGGGAATAACTTTGATAAAATAAAATGGATGAATAATGAAATTTTAACATTTTATGACGAAACACATAATGTAGATAAAGTTTTGAATAGAAAGTATAATGAAGAAGGGTATGAACAAAAACAATTACAAATGTACGATGATTATAAGGATGCTTATTTTACATTGAATAATGTTCCTTATAATGAGACACAAGAGATTATTTATGATACAACATATTTTGATAATTATTGTAATAATACGCTTACTATATTTGATGAATTTATAAATGCTCTTCATGTAAACACCAAAAATGATTTTATTAGTAAATCAACATATAAGTTAGTAGGGCCAAATGAAACAATTTATCAACAAAATTCTTACTTGCAAAACGAGGTAGAATATGATATACTTTTAGATGAAGAAAAAAGATTAAGATATAAGGTAGAAACAGTAACTGATACTATTCAAGGTAGAACTCGATATTATACTCCGAGAATCACTAATAATAAATATTATAGATATCTTGGCTTAATTAATAAAATGTATGAAGAAATAGAACAAGCATCTAAACAATATAAATATGATTTAAAAGGTAGATATTTAGGTTACAGTTCAGAAAAAGAATACTTTAGAAATGGTGATACCGAGGATGTTTTTTTCAAAGTGCATTCTGTTGATAATACTAAGATATACTATGATACAACATCTTGTTTCGAAAAAAATATTGAGTATACTACTCCTTTTAGTAATTCATCAAATGATGAATGTAAAAAAATCATGTTTCCTACTAAAGTTAATTATTTATGCTTAAGGAAAAGTTTATATTATTCTTCTGATTCAGTAACATTGTCAAGTGAGATTAACATTGATGAAACAGGAAAAATAACTAAAAATAAAATATCAGGGAAATATTTTACTAGTAATTTATTAAGAAGCGATACTTTAGAGACAGCTGATTTAGATGCAGTAGAGTATAGTTTTACTTATGATGATGTTGATCGTTTATCAATAGAAAAAATTGATAATTTAAAAACAAATGAAACTAGTATATTTAATTATAATTATTCTTCACAAAGTGGAGATTTAGTTTCAATATTAAAAAATGGATCTACTTTCAAAACATATGAACATATACCAGTGGAAGAACCTACTGATGATAGATATAATTTATGTAAATATAAAATCTATAATGGTGGGAATATTAATGAAAATTTAATATATTATGATAAGTTTGGTAATATAAGCTATATCAATAATAATAAACTAGAATATGGGTATAATAACTTATTGTCTAAATATATTTATGATGGCAATAATACTTCAAATGAGTTTAATATAATTGATTATAAATATGATGGTTTAGGCAAAAGAGTCAGTAAACGTGTTCAAAAGAATAATGGAAATTATTTGATAGAATATAAATACGATGGTAATAAATTGATTTGTGAGAACCGATATTCATATACTAATTCTAATGTTGATAATAAAGAATTAACTTATTCTTTCGTTTATACGTATGATTATGATGGTTTATCAGGAATTATAGTTTACGATTATTTAAATAGTAGATATCAATCATCTAGATATGTACAAGGTGGTATCTATTATAATTATGTGAAAGATGCATTAGGAAATATTATAGGACTTGTAAGAGATTCTAAATTAGTATGCAAATACTCTTATGATGCCTGGGGTAACTATACTTTAAATGAATATTTAGATGAAGAAAGTACTTACAGAGATTTAGATCAATTTGTTATTGATAATAATCCATTTAGATATAAGGGATACTATTATGATGTTGAAACTGGCCTTGCGCTAGTATCCTCAAGATACTATTCTCCAGAACTTGGAAGATTTATCCAACCTGCAGATGTTTCTAGTCTTAATCCACAATCTATTAATGGACTAAATCTTTATACGTATGCTGTTAATAATCCTATTGCTATTAAATATGATAGTTCTATTTCTGGTTATTGTAGTGGAATGGTTAGCTGTTTACCTGGAAGCGGAAGTGCTAATAGAGGAAATATTGGAGGAACTCTATCTTCTTGGTTTACAAGTTTACCTGAAGTGCCAAAAGCATTAAAACATATATCAAAAGCAAATGATGTGTTTTCTACTATGGCTCATTCTGCTATAGTTAGTAATTATTTATTCCATAATTTGGCTTTTATGGATGATATGTTGATGATTGGCGTAAATCCCGCAAAAGCATTGGGTTACTTTTCTAAAGCTTCATGGATTACTAAAGTGGGGAATTTTTTTGCAGCTGTAGATGGAATTATCACAGTCTATGATAATTTGCAACAAGGAAATTCTCTAGAACAAGCATTATTAGATGGAGTAATGTCATTTGGTGTTAGTGCAGCATCTGCATGGGTAGGTGGATTTGTAGGAGCTAATGTAGGTGGCGCAATTGGCTCATTTATTGGATCTTTTATTCCGATTCCTATTGTTGGTACTGCCATAGGATTTATTGTTGGAACTGCGATTGGTGTTGGTGTATCATGGGTTGTAGATAATTTGCTTGGATATGTTAAAGATGAATTCTTAGAGTGGTTATTTAATTAGGAGGTAAACTAATTTGAAAATATGTGCATTTAAATACAGCTGTTTTGTAATATTATTGTCAATGATTTTAATTTGTTTGGACATTTTATTTATTTTATGCTGTGGGCTAGAAAAAGAATTTTTATTATTTATTTATGTTATTATTGGTATTATTCCTTTATGTGGAATTGTTAGCTTGACCACAGGAATGGTGCCTAAGATAATATTTGATAAAGATTCTAAGACCATCATAACTTTGTCTATTCCTGATGAAAGATATATGATTAATAAATTAACACGTAATACGGGAACAATCATTCATTTTGATGAAATAAATGATTGTTTTATAGAAAAAAATAAGATAATTATTACAATGAGATATGGGCAAAATAAAACCCTGTATTTAAATTTATTTACTAATTGTCAAATTTTAAAAATAAAGAGAGAAATTGACAATATCAAGTCATTATAAAATTAATACTTTATTTGACCGATTTGAATAAAATATCAAAAATTAATAACTTTATCAAGCAATAAAAGCAGGTATACTTTAATCGGTATATCTGCTTTTTCTTTTTGACAAGAAGCAAAAGCTGGGTATCACAGTTGCGTAAGTATTTTAAAAATACTAGCGTAGTGTTGTATTTTTCTTATCCTGCCTTAATATTAAGGCAGGATACAACAATTAAATAATAAATAAACGATAGATATGTCATATTATTTTACATATTTTTTTTTAATATTTTGGCTTTCGTTCGACAAATCATATGAAAACGTTTAACTTTTTACTCCTAACTTTCCATATATAGTGTAGGGAGAATTTTTTTTAATAACGATTGTTGAAGAAAAAATATTTAAATAATTTTTATAAAACACCCGTACAAAACGAATAAAACTTTCCATATATAATGTGGGGATATTTTTCACCCACAAGAAATTTATATGTGAAAAGTTTAATAAAAGGAGTTGATGTTAATGATTTAACTATCTAATTTATTTAATTGAAACGAAGCAATACACAAAGCAAATATACTACAGCCACAAGCAAACATACAAACAAATGTAGATTAAAATTAATAAAGAAGGTTGTGGCAAATTTGCTTATTTTATAGGCAGGTTAAGTCGTTGCCACAACTGATGTTACCAGTTATGACAACTCGACAGTTGCGAGAACTGGGATACCCAGCTTTCGCTTTTAACCATTTAGAAGAAAGAGAGGATAAGATTATAGGTAAAAAAGAAGTTAAAACTGAATATTATTCAGAAAGTAAAGAACTAACATATTTTGTTATTGAAGAAGTGGAAGAGGAATCAATAGTTAAATTAATAGAGAAAATGTTAGTTAATATTATTTTAACTGGTTGTAATTGTGGACTATGTTAATAAATTATGGTATAATGATGTTACTAATATAAAAAAGAAGTAAGATAATTGTTTGAGGATACTCGTGAGAGTTCCGTCGAAACTGGCCTTGCAATGGTGGGACAAAGATACTATAACCCTGAGCTATGTAGATTCATTCAACCAACAGATGTATCTAGTTTAAACCCATCAAGCATTAATGGACTTAACTTATATGTTTATGTGAATAACAATCCAATTGGAATTGCGTATAGCAGTTCAAATGTTGGTGGATTGTCTAGTGGTGGAATGGTAAGTTCTGTTGCTTTAAGCGGTATTAGTAACGGAGGACCATTAGGAGGATTAAATAGTTCAGGTGGGAGTGGCTTTTTAGGGAATTTAATCTCCGGAGCCTCATCACTACACGGTGGTGTTGATAAAATTTCTTCATATTTGGCAGGATCAGTAGATGGACTTTTAACTTACATGAATAATCCTAAATATAAAGGGTTTCATAATAAATTAAATTCCTATTCTGATTGGTTAATGGGGATAGGAATCGGATTAGATATAGCATCTAGTGCTTACAACAATTATATGAATCTTAATTTAACTGAGGGTCAAAAATGGGCAAGTTTTGGATCGGATGTTGGATATATTGCAGTGACATCATATCTTTCTTATAAAGCGGGTGACTTGCTTGCTAAAGGTGCGGTTGCTCTAGGTGCATTAGTAGGCGGAGTCCCTGGAGGTATAATTGTAGTTGTAGGTATTGCTGCTGGAACAGTATTAATCGCGGTAATTTCTAACGCATTAGATAATTGGTGGGAAAAGAAGAAAGAGGAGTGGTTTAACTAATGAAAAAAATATTTCTATTTGGAAGATTGATTAGAATTTTTTCCATAATTTCATTTATATTTATTATTTATGCAATGATTGATATGTGTGTAATCAGTGGATTTCAAATTCAATATATTTTGCTTACAGCAGTTGTTCTATTTTTTGTTATCATAGGTATGATTTGGATTTATTCGCTTGGGATAGTTTTTGACTTTAAGAAGAATAAATTTAAGTTGATATTAGGGTTATCAAATAAAAATAAATACGAAAGAATATTAAATAGTATATCTTCTATAGATATAGTTAATGATTTAAATCTTGGAATTGATGTTATAATCAATTATCTAGATGGATGTAAAGAAAAAATTTATTACCATTTTTATAGAATTTCATTTGTAGAGAAGTTACAGTTTAAAAGATTAAAAAGACAACTAAATAAAGTGAATATTAGATAAAATTGTGCACAGGATAAAGCGTGCTTCACTTTGCATCACAGTTTGTGTTGCACGCTTATCTATATTTGACTAGGATACCTATTTCAAATTACTAACACAATATATATTTATAGTTAGGATAATCAAGATTATGATGTTGAAACTCAGCTTTATTGGGTATCCTCACGTTACTATTCGCCTGAATTATGTAGATGGATTTCGCCAGATTCAATCGAATATTTAGATCCTGAAAGTATAAATGGATTAAACTTATACTGCTATTGTGGTAATAATCCTGTGATGTGTAGATAAGGATACAAAATAAATCATCGAATAAACTTGCTGATTACATTAGATTAAATCTAATGTTTTTTTTATTGTCAAAATTATAATTAAGACATATTTGTTACAAGATTCTACAAATAACTTATTTTTAATATTAATTTTTAAATAATTTTAATAAATAAATGATTAAAATTTTAAAATAATTTTATTGTAGTGTGGTTTTTTAAAAATTTTTTCATTTGGGCAGAAAAGTTCTAAAAATCGAAAAATTTAAATTTATGCTCAAAAATGTTTATGTTTGATGAGCATTATTAATTAAGAACAATAAAAAATGCTCAATTTGAAGTAACCGAGTTCATTTGACAAGATAAAAATTATATTATATGATATTTATATGAAAGGATTTAACTATGGAAAAAGATATTAGTAAAAAAGAGATAATTAAATTTTTATATAGATGTAAGAAAAACTATAAACTATCTAGTGAGGATTTTAAACCAATATTTAAAGAATATTTAATGACAAATGATATAGGATATTTTGCTATTT
>JAFQRV010000021.1 GCA_017409905.1 Bacilli bacterium | reverse complement strand
TGCTTGCTTGCTTGCTTGCTTGCTTAAGTGTAAATTATTTTCAGGGAATGTCAATAGCAAATTGCGATAATATTCATATTGTTTTTGACGTGCTTCTATTTCTGCAGGAAGACCTATTTTCAAGTCAGAACAAATTGAATCGAAGTTTTCCAAAACATTCACAATTCTTTCTTGAATTTCCATCGAAGGAACTGGAATTAAAATATCATTCAATCTATACGGTGTAACTTCAATTACCTTAGTTCCATGTGCAAGTTTTTCTTTTTGCTTTTGAAAACAACTCGTTTGGAAAAAGAATGAAAGATATTTTGGATTCAATGTATGTCTAATAATTGCTGTATGACCTCCAGTAACAATGTCACCTTCACTTAACCAAGCGACAGATTTACAAACATCTTCAATGTTTTCGCTAGTTACAGCCATAATAATATCATTCGTATGAACTTTTTGTAATTTTTCCGCAAGTTCTTCAGGAACAAAAGATAATGTGTTTGTAGTAAACAAATTATACTTAGTATAAATTTGACCATAATGAATGCAAGGATATCCATGTTCTACAAAGTCACTCTTTTGTAATCCATTACCACGCACGATAGTTGCAACAGAACCCAACTTTTTCCATTCAACATTTTTATTACTAAAATCTAATAATGAATCTCTGTAATAATTATATTGCTTTTTTCTTGCTGTAAGCTCTGCTGTAAGCTCTGCTGTAAGCTCTGCTGTAAGTAATGTGAAATTGTCCAAAATATGGACTATTTCACATTGTACCTCCAACGGAGGTACGGGAATATCAACAGATTTAAGTTTTTCTAATGGTAAATGATCTGGTATTGCTTTGGTTGTTAATGAATACAATAATTGTTGTTTATTCTTAAGACAATAAAATAAATACTTATTGATTAATTCATTATTTGGAAGAACCGAATAGCATACATCATTTGCCCAAAATTTATTTTCTTGGAAATCAACATATCCTGCTGATCCATACTGAGCTATTGTAATCGTATTTGCTTCTCTATTAAATTTGTTTATAGAGCCCAGTGGTTTTGTACCTCCACTTATAACTGGATATTCTCCATTAATTATTAAATCTTTTTTTGTAACTCTTTCTCCACGAATTATTGTAGAAACTTCAAATAATTGTTTATACTTTACACCATTAGGGCACAATTCTTTTATTAATTTATCAATTCTATTCATAAAATCATCCCTCCAATTCTTTGATGATTTCATCAATAGCTTTTCTTAATTGTTCTTCTCTATCAACAATGTCTTTGATTTGTTGATTAAGAACTTTAATATCTACTTTTTCAGTTGTATCCTCTTTTTCAACATAAATCGACACTGACAATGAATATCCTTGTTGTCCAACTTCATCAATAGACACTAATTTTGAAATATAATTTTTATCTTCTCTAGCCTTATATACATCAATAATATCTTTTATATTCTTAGCACTTAATTTATTGTTATTAGTTACTTTTACACAATACTTAGAAGCATCAATAAATAATACTTTATTATCATTTTTAGATTTCTTTAGTACCATAATACATGTCGCAATTGATGTACCATAGAATAGATTATCTGGAAGTTGAATGATACAATCAATAAAGTTATTATCAATTAAATATTTTCTAATTTTTTGTTCTGCTCCACCACGGTATAAAATACCTGGAAAACATACAATCGAAGCAACACCATTAGTTGCCAACCAATTTAATGAGTGCATTATAAATGCCAAATCTGCTTTTCCTTTTGGAGCTAAAACACCTGCAGGAGAAAATCTAGGATCATTGATTAAAATTGGATTATCATCTCCATCCCACTTAATTGAATATGGTGGATTAGAAACAATAACTTCAAATGGTTCATCATCCCAGTGTGCTGGGTTCTTTAATGTGTCATCACAAGCAATATCAAATTTATCATAATCAATATCATGTAAGAACATATTAATTCTACATAGGTTGTAAGTTGTTGGATTTACTTCTTGTCCAAAGAATCCGTTTCTAACATTTTCTTTACCTAAAATTTTTGCTGTATTTAAAAGTAATGAACCAGATCCACAAGCTGGGTCGTATACTTTATTTACTTCTGTTTTGCCCAAAATGGCTATTCTAGTAAGTAATTCTGATACTTCTTGTGGTGTATAAAATTCTCCACCAGATTTTCCAGCATTAGAAGCATACATAGTCATCAAGAATTCGTAAGCGTCTCCGAAAGCATCAATTGAATTATCTTGATAATTACCAAGTTTCATACCAGCAATGGAGTTAATAATTTTAACTAATTTTTCATTTCGTTGATTTACAGTTGCACCAAGCTTATTAGAATTAACATCAATATCATCAAATAATCCTGCAAAGTTATCTTCACTTTCAGTTCCTTTTGCAGAATCCTCAATGTTTCTAAAAATTCTTTCTAATGTTTCGTTTAGGTTTTCATCACTTGATGCTCTTAACTTAACATTTTCAAATAATTCACTTGGAAGAATGAAGAAGCCTTTTGCTTTAATAAAGTAATCCCTTGCATTTAATGCATCTTCATCACTCATTTTGGCATAATCAAAATCAGCAATACCTGCCTCTTGTTCATTCTTATTCACATAATTTTTAAAGTTTTCTGATATATATCTGTAAAATAAGAACCCTAAAACATATGCTTTAAAATCCCATCCGTCTACACTACCTCTAAGGTCATTAGCGATAGCCCATATTGTCTTATGTAATTCTGCTCTTTCAATTTCTTTTTTGTTATCCATAATAGTACTACCTCACTTCGTCTTATTCAAATTTAATTCCGTTTGCTTCGCAAAAAGCTACAAATTTTCCATATGCTTTCATTTGTGGTTTAATATCAACAGTTTCCCATCTAGCAATAGTAATTAAAGCAATACCTGTTTTTTCAGCAAGTTCTGCTTGTGTTAATTGCAACTTTCTTCTTACATAAATTAATTGTTCTTTTAGTGTCATAGATACATTCTCCTTTTCTTAAGAAAGTCTAAATATGATATTTGTCTAAAAATATATGTTTATATCTAAAATTGTCTAATTAATTTTATCATATTTTTGAGAAAAAATCTAATATTATGTGCAATTAATTTAATACTATATTGAGAATTTTATAAAACTTTTTAATAATATATTTTTAAATTATTTAAAAACTGAATTAAAGAATAAGTAAGCAAGTAACCCAAGACCAAGTAAAGTATCTATTGCATCCCAGCTAGCTCCATCAGCAATAAAGGAAATCAGCATAATAATAACAATAGTAATTACAATCCATCCACCTACACTTGGACCACCACCTGATCCTCCTCCTGAACTATTTCCGTTACCACCTGTTGTACTTTTATACTTATGATATTCATTTGGATTATGTATATTTCTCACTTTAACCACCTCATTTTATAAAACATTTTGATATTTAAAATTTTAGTATCATTTAAATCATATTAAACATTTTTTAAAATCAAAATACTTAAGCCAAGACCACCAAATATGCAAAGTAATGTTCCTAATGTTTCCATTTCAGCAATAACTGGTATAGCAATACCACCAAAGCATAATATTGTCACAAATAAACACTTAAAAATAACCATTCCATTACTATCTTTACTAGCGTCGTATAACTTCTTACCACCAATTGAAATTCCTTTTAATTTTTCTTCTTTCTTAATTTTGGATGAAAAAGATATAGTTTGTACATTTGTATTATCTTCAGTTTCTTCTGATACTTTTGACATAACTTTCATATCCATAAAACGATCAAAATTATCTCTCTTCCCATTTTTATTCCAATCAAACCCAATCATAAAAACCTCTCCTATAATGTTTTTTTATATTTTGGAGGTAGTACTACTAATCATATGAACATTAAAATAAAGAATTAGATAGAAAGGAGGCCGTTAGTAGTACTTCCTCATTGAATACACCTATATAATACTCTAAAAAAATTTTTTATTGGTCGTAGTAAATACGACATTTATAATTTTGAGTACTAAAATTACTTTTAATAAAAAAAAGTGATTTGACATTATTAATCAAATCACAATTTATTTTAATATTTACTTATACATATAAAATTGGCTCACCATATTCATAAAGAACATTATTTACCGTTTGCAAATCATAATCAGCCTTTGATATAAAGTAACTGATAATGATATCTCCTTTTGAAGAATGTGATAATGTAAAGCCTGCTTTCTCCAAAAGATCGATTGTTTCATCAAAATCTAACATTAATCCAAAACACAAACATATTGCAGTTTTTCTGCTAGGTTTAAAGTTAACATCAGATCTAATCTTTGAAAATAATCGTCTATCAACATGAGCTCTATTGTATACTTCAACCTCATCCATTTGCTTGTAATCTATATGATGAAATAATGCTTGTTGAAATGTAACATCCATAGCATTTAACTCATCAACCAAAGAGTTATTTGAGCTTAACGCCATGTCGCTACATATTGTTAAACATTCCATTTCTTTTTCTAATACAATAAATTCTTGTTTTTCCAAACATTTAACAATATATTTATCAACTTCTTCCTTGATTTGTGTAGTATCCTCAGTTTCTGCTTTATTAAATATTAATCCTGAAGGAACACCATAACTAAATACGTATGCTTTAATTTGTGCTCTAGTTAAAGCTACATATAATAAGCATCTTTCAATAATGTTATTTTCATCATTATCTACTTTATCTACATTCATACTAGGCATGGGCATAATATTCTTATTAACAGAAATAACAAACACATATCTAAACTCAAGCCCTTTGACTCTATGCATTGTAGCAAGTCTTACACCTGGTTCGCTTGTATTATCCTCTTTATTGCTGTTAATTTCATAACACGGAATACCAGCTTTATTTAATTCAATCGCAGCTAATTCGATTTGTTTATGTGTTCGAGCTACGATACAGATGTCTTCATAGTTAACATTACCATTATGAAGTTTTTTAATTTCCTCAATTGTATAATTAAGTTGATCACAATAAGTCGCAAAATTTTGAATTACAGGTGTTTCACCATGAGTTAATGATTGACAAGTAGTATTTCCTAAGTATTCTGTGTCTATGTCATCAAAGTTAATTCCTTTAAGGAAGCTAAACGCATACTTTCTTGTTTCTTCAGTTGTCCTATAGTTAATTTTTAATAAACTACTTCTCCCTTTAACATTAATTCCACACTTAGAAAGTACTGCTTTATTTTTATAAATTCTTTGATGTGAATCACCAACAATAAATAAATCATTCTTATGTTCAACGCCAGCATATTGTCTTAAAAACTTAAATGCATTAGCACTGATATCTTGACCTTCATCAACAATTATTGAGTCATATGGAGTATCTGGATTATTTTTTAATATTTCTCTTGCTTCGTACGTAGCATAATCAATATCTCTTACAGAATCCTTATCTAATAATTCTTTGTATTCTTCAAATACATGCCATATTTTTAATCTTTGAGTTCTGTCTAGTCTAATTCCTCTTCCGATACGTGGAACTGAAACATATTTTTCAACAGCTAAAACATCTAAAGGAGTCGCAACTTTTCTCCACTCTTCCATATAGAAATATGCATCAAGTTCTAAATCAACATTTGCATTTAAAATTGCTTTATCCCAATAATTTAAAAGTTTATCTTCATCATAAATAATTTTTACTTTTTTATTTTTAGAATATAAATATGAGACAATTACTGAATCAATACTTTTAACATCAAGTTTTTTTGCCTCTTGAAGACTTAATATCTTCATGATATTAGTTTCAATATCACCTACTAAATTCGCAGCAAATGTAGTAAATAAAACTTTTTTACCTTGTCCTAAAAGATACTTTGCCCTATGCATTGCAACTACCGTTTTACCAGTACCTGCCTCGCCTGAGACTCTTGCTGGTCCAGAGAAATCTCTGTTAACTAGTTTCTTTTGTGTTGGATGTAAGAATATTCTCCATTTTTCAAGAGGTGCATCAAACATCTTATCAAGTTCTTCTTGTCCTTCGACAACTTTAAAGGATCTAACATCTTTAGATGCACTTAATGCTTTTCCTATATCCTCAGAAATTTCTTCTTCCTCTAAATCACGCACTAATTCTAACACTTCATTATAATTAACACCATTTACTAAAAATTCTAAATATTCATATACATCATTAGAAAAAGCTTTTTTATTGCTAAAGAAATCAGACTCTGTTACTAATGAACGAACAAAATCCATTTGAAGCTCTGGAACACCTAAAGCCAATAATTGCTCATTTGTATATTTATCAAACACTTTATTTACTATTGATTTAACTTCTTCTTTTACTGGGATAATATCGTATAATTGCAATAGTCCTGTAAGTTTGTTAACTTCAATTTTCTTAGTGTTAGCCCATTCATAAGCCTCATCATGATGATCAACCCATAGCAACACATAAGTGTTTGAAGATTCTTGTATTGCTAAAATAACTCTATAAGTTTTATCAACTCTACCAGAATAAAATTTGTCATCATATGGATTAAAAATCTTTTCTAAATTAATTCCTGGACCCCTAGGATTTTCTTCGAATTTCTTAATAAAGTTCAATGTTTTCTTTTGAATTCCAATAGGCAATTTATATAATGCCGAAAGAAAATCACTATAAATTGCTATAGTTGTTTCAGCCATCTAACCAACCTCCTTATTCACTAGTTAATTTTTCAAAGTCTTCTATTGATTTTACCACATCAAAGCCTTTTGCTTCAAAGTTTTCTTTAAATTCTAATTGTTCGTTTGTTAAATAAACGATATTCTTATCTTCCCACTCTAACTCAGCAATTGAGCCATCTTCTAATTCATAACCAACTACTGTAGGTGGAATAGCATTAATTGAAATACATTCTTGAATAAATTTTTTCGCTTCTTCATCAACAACTTGAGATAATACTTCGTTCCACTTTTCACTAACATTAGAGTCTATTTTAATAACACTAGATAGTATTGAGTAAAGTTCATTATCTAATCCCTGTTGAGTGATTTGAATAAACAAATCTAAAAATTGCATTATATTATTAAATTGAAGATAAGCATTCCAATCATATGCAAAGTTTACCTTCCTCTTTTGAATATAATCTTGAATGTATGAAACAACCTTTAATTGTCCATCATCAATTAAGTAACACCATAATTGAGCATCGTTGTTTAATTGATATTTATCAATTCTATTTAAGTTTTGATAATCAGATATTGATATTTGATCATTTATTTGACCTAATTCATATTTAATATCATTACCTTTCACTCCATTACCAATCATAGAATTAAAATATGATTCAGCAGTTTTTCTAAATAATTCTTCTGAATTTGAATTACTTATATATCTTATTAATAAATCAAAAAAATTACTACTATCTACAATAAATCCATTTTCATTATATTGCGATGGCATATTTTCTTTTTTGAATATTTCAGTTGCAAAGTTTTTACTATTAGCATTAACATTAACATCATTCCAACTTAAACTCCATACCCTATAATTGCCTGTAAAAGTAATAGCATTTCTTTTAATAGAATCCTTATGAACAATATCATTATGGAATTTAAATCCATCAGTAAATACTGCTATTTTCTTTTGATTACTATCGCTTGGAGTTAATACAAAATCAGGTTTCGATGGAGATACAACATTTTGCATTGGATCTAAATATACCTGTGGTTCAATATACCACTTTTGTCCATTAAATGTACCTACATATATATGTTTTTCTGATCCAGTAATTACCCAATCTTCAGCAATATTTTGAAGTTTAGCTAAGAATACTTCTTCTAATTTACTATCTGCAGAACCTTCACTATAACCATTTAATACTTGTCCTAAATAGTTATATACATAGCTTCTCTTAATTTTATCATGATGTTTTTGATTTTGATATGTTCTTAAACAACTATAACATGAAGAATCTTCATCACAATTTTGACACTTTTGTGCCAAATTCATTGCATTAATTAATACATGTAGGATAGTTTCTTCGTTATTTAATCTCTTTACATGACCAGCACCACCAGGAGTTTTATCATATAAAATATAACTATAATTATTACCGCCATTATAATAATATTGTAAACATCCAGCAATCTCACTATTTTCAATATTTAATTCTTTACAAACAGCTAATATTAATGCTTGTAAAATTGAATAAGCTTCTTCGTGAGGATTATCTACATTTAATAAAGGTTGATCTATTCTAATTCTAACAACATCAGTTTTAAACTTATATCCTAAAGAATATTTTTCTAATTCGACATCTTTCTTACAATTGTAACCTTTAGAATCTTTGTGTCCTTTTTTATCTTTTAATTTTCTAACAAAAGGATTCGAACCTGCAGGTTCTTCAATTGTATAACCACAATGAGGACATACATAGAAATCTGTTGTATTTAGCATTGCCATTTCCCCATCATTACCTACCATTGCAATACTAATCTCTGTGTCTCCAATTTTATATTTGTTCTCAATATGACTATCATTGTAATTAAAGAATGAAGCTTCAGTTCTATATGTTTTTTCAGGTTTGATAAGTGATGGTTTACCAATTTTTTCTTCAGCAACAAATCCAAACTCTGGTATCAAGAATGTTTTAATTTTCCTTGGATCTAACATACTATTACATTGAGTACATTTACATAATGGATGTGTTGTGCCATTTGGTACAAAAGTATGAGTAGCAACATTTAATGTTTTACAGCTTTCACATTCAATATAATCGTATTTTTTCCAATCAAAACCAGGCATTTTTTTGATAAATCGTGATGTGACTAATCTATTGTTAGCAACAACCTGACATCCAGGAGCATATTCTGAAATTGCCATTGATAAATCTCTAGAAAGTTCTAGACCTGTAAGATCATCATCCTTTGTTTTTGTATTAGTTTCAAGTTCAACTGTATCTACAGGAAATCCATATTTTGGTAAAATGTTATTCTTTGATAGAAAACTAATTATAGATTCTTGCTCATAAGTTCTTATACGATTAGCGAAACTAAATTGTGCAGGATCTCCTGCATTTTTTGCTTTAGTATATTCTGTTTTTAATATATTAACTTCTTTTAAATAGATATCTCTAACATCAAGCAAACTTGGATAATCATCTTGATGGTTTGTAAATAACCATTTAACCCATCCAAATGATTCAAGCATAAATTTTGTTTGCAAAGATGAAGGAATTGAATCAATCAAGAAAGATTTTAATGCGTCTCTTTCTGGTGATTCAGTTTTCAAGAATTTTTCAAATACTTCATATCCTGATAAATTTGTTTTGTCATTAACATCCATCATATCTTTGGCATTCGTAAAATAATCTGGATATATTTTAAAGAAAAATGCTAATGCAGATGAATATAAATGTCTTATACAAATCTTTTCATTATCTGTTTTAAATTGTGGTGGAAGTATTGTTCCACAAATCATCTCTGTTGGTCTTTCAAAGTAATTAAAATCATGATTAGATTTATTACAGAAAGTTAAAGCAAACGCAGCTGAAGTTGAACTACGTCCAGCACGACCTGCTCTTTGTGCATAATTAGAGGCTGATGGTGGCATATTACGCATAAATACTGTTTCAAGATCACCAACATCAACACCCATTTCAAATGTAGTTGAACAACTTAAAACATCTATTTTTTGATCTTTAAATAGATTTTGATAATTATATGCTTCTTCTCTATTTAATTGGGCAGTATGTTCTACTACTCTCATTGGTTGAATACCTAAATCATGGTACATTCTATAATAATGATTGTTTTCTTCTAAAGTATCAATGTCTACTTCTTCAAGTTTTCCATCACAATGGTATGTAGGACAAACTCCACGAACATTGAATGCTGTTAATTTATTACATTTACTACATCTATACCATTTTTTGTTTTTTTCAAGTACAAGATTTTCAAGATTCACTTTATATCTTGCATTATTATCTTTAAACATAATTTGAGGTTTCCCTGTGTTAGGAGCAAAAAAAGCATCCCAAATTTGTCCTAATACCTTCTTAACATCATCACGTGAAATGTTTTCATTAATTGTTGTTAGTACTCTTGTTAAATAATCTAATCTCTTGTTAGAGAATGAATCATTTTGAGGAATAAAGGATCTAACATACTTACTTCCTGAATCCTTCAAATAACTTAATTCAATACCATTATGTGTAAAAAATTCTTTATCTGATTCGTTCATTGATTTTGGATAATACATTGCTGAGTCTGCAAGCATCCCCATAACAAATACCATACAAATGTCCCTAACTTCATCAGCACTTAAGTTATATTTTTTATGTTGACCGAAAACTAATTGATTATTAAAATTTAGTCCTAATAATCCTAATCCAATCAAAGAACTTCTTGAATTACAATCTACAAGTTCTTTTAAAATAGCTTTCCATCCAACTTTTTCATAATCATAAGAAGCGACAGATTTAGTTTTTAAACAATGCAAATAATCATCAAAAGGAATAATATTATTTTCCTTCATTTTAGAATATAAGTCACCTATAAATTGAACCATTTCAATTTGATTTTGTTTTGAAGATTTTAATGTTTCCCTAATTAATCTGCCATATAAAATTCCATCATAAGAAACAGAAAAATAACTTGAAAAATAAGCGGCTGCTTGCCTACTATCAGAGAACGCAATGAATTGTTTTGCTTTTGCAACTTCTTCAATAGATTCTCCAACTTCTACATCAAATCCGTCATCCTCATCAACCTCATGAATTGTAACTTTCTTTACATGACTAGGCAATTCCTCAAACAATGACGTACCTATTACTGAAGTAGAAGCTTCTTGACCAGTAAAAAAGCCTCTTAAAATACCAAGTCTATTAACATTTTCACAGCTAAGACACTTAGTAACTCTACCATCTTGTTCATTTGTTGTTTTAACTTTAATAACTTTAATAAAGTGTGCATCAGGATGTCCACATGAACTCTTATGCACAGCTTCAGATGAACGAATAAATCCACAATGAGGACAAAGTTCAAAACTTTCAATTGCAAGATTAGAATTTTCTAATGACTCGTCTTCGTCTGTATCATTTGCTTGGCTTCCAACATAAAATGCTTCTTTAATTTCATCAGATTCAGCACTAGATTTCTGTACTAAATAATTATTTTCATCAATATATCCCAATAAATATAAAGAATGACATTGTGTACATGTTACTGCTTCAAAAACTTTGTACTCTTGATCATCTTTATATACTTTATTTTTTCTGGTTAAGAAAAGATCTTTATGAGGTGCTAATGTTATAAATACCCCCTCTGTTGCTCTTAAGAACATATGATATCTAGAATCAAATAACTTAGATTGATTCTTGATTGCTTTTGAAGCAACTTCAACAAATGAAGAAATTTCTTTTTCAGAATAGCCAGTATACTCTTTAATCTCTTTAATACTCTTTGGCTTTGATACAAATTTTTTTATTTTCCAAAAAGTATTGTCATTAATTAATATATCATATAAATACTCACCTAGATTATTTGCAGAAATCCCAAAATTATACTTATTCTCAATTTGTGTAATAATAAATTTATCATCATATCCATTATCAATTAAAGACTCTACTAAGCCAAAAAATTCAGGTTCCAAAGAATATTTAGATTCTCCTTGTTTTAAATCCACCCTTTTAGCTCTTATAATATTTTCTTCTTTAAATTCAACTGAACACAAACGTTCTGCAAAAGCAATAACATCCTTGTTTGAATCCTCATCGCCTAAAGTTGCACTAGTTAGAATAAATTGCAAATCTTTCTTTTGAAGTTTTGCCATTAAACGTCTTAAAAGCATAGAAACTTCTATTCCAGTAGAACCTGTATATGTATGAGCTTCATCTAAAATAATATATTTCCAATTTTTAGCAGTCGGACCATCGAAGAAAACATTATCTTCTGGTCTTAGCATTAAATATTCAAGCATCGCATAGTTAGTAATTAAAATATGCGGTGGTCTTTCTTTCATAGAATCCCTTGATAGACGTTCATTAGGCAAAGGTTTTTGTAATCTAACATCATCTATTCTTTTACCATTTAATTCTATATATTGATCAATTGCTCCCTTTTCTTTTGATTTACTATGTGTTTTTTCATGTTTTTTAGTTTGTCCAGTATAACATCCAAAAGTAATATCTGGATATTCTATGAATGTCTTTCTTAATCTATCAATTTGGTCATTGGCTAATGCATTCATCGGATAAATAATTAATGCACGAACCCCATCAGATAAAGTACCATTTTCTTTTTCTCTCATTAATTCATTAATTAAAGGTAATAAGAAACATTCTGTTTTACCAGAACCAGTACCTGTTGACACAATTAGATTTTCCCCATTAATTGCTTTTAACAAAGCCTCTTCTTGGTGATAATGCAAATTAGGTATATTATATAATCTTTTTATTTTTTCAAAATCTTTAGATACAATACCTTCTTCAATTAATTGAGGCAAACTTCTACCTTTAGCAAATGAATTAGTAACATCAAGATAAGGACCTTTTTCAAATGATTTACTTTCTTCAAGTCTTGCTTCAAATATCTTTTTATATTCTTCATCTTTGATATCAAACATAGTTTTTAAATATCTACGATATTTATTAGCTATTTTTTTTGAAGCTTCAATTATATTAAAACTCATACTACTTTTCCTCCTCAATATCTATTAAGTAGAAATCCTGATCATCGAAGAAACAATCACACTTCCTTTTTTCGTATTTAGACATCTTTTTATATTGGAATGCTGGAATAACCCACATTTTATCTTTTTCGATACACAAACTTCCAAAATCAATACCATCAGAATCCTTTGCAAGGATAATTATAGAATCTAAATTCATTGTATCTTTAAATAAAATCAATACATTCATTAAAGATTGATATGCACCATCATATCTTCTTGTTGAAAGTTTTGCTTTATAATATGTGAATTTAGACATCATTTCTTCATCACTCGTATCGATATTTTCATCCCATATACCATATATTTCTGAACCTTCATGCTCAGCTAAAAAATCAAAATATGTAGTTTTTTCAAGATCAACCATATAATACGGTCTATTAAAGTATCTTGGAATATATTTTTTATTAATATCTTGGTAACCTTTTAATAATATTCTTTGTCCAGATAAATCTTTTAGATTTATTAGTCGCTTAATGATTGGTTTATTGTTTAAAAGAATAGATTCTGACTCAACATCAAATCCATCTTCATCATCATTTTCTGATATTTCATATACATATACTTCATAATTTCCAGTTTCTAATTCTGTTTCAATACTGAATTGGTTGTCAATAATTTGCTCATCTTCGCAAATCATTTTTCCATTATGATAAATAGTAACTGTATATGATTCATTTCCTTCAATATTAACTTCGCCTTTTAAGACGCCACCATCAAAATCACCAATTAGACTTAATCCAACTAGCCTACTTTTACATACTACGTTAAATAATGAATATTCTTTTTCATCAAGTGAAATACATATTTTTCTAAACACTTCACTTCTATCATTTTTAATCCAATCATAGATTTTCGAGATATCAAAGTATTGATTTTTTCCACTTTGAAATTTAATTTCACTTTCTTCTTCTGCAATTTCAACATCATCAGTTGTTGTAATTACAGACTTAATAAAATTAAATGGTCCACTAATATACAATTTCTTAAACTTATTTTTTAAGTCTTTAAGCATAACATTAGCAATAGACTTTGTATTCCAATCATCCGATTGATTAAATTTCCAATATAGGGCTGGGATATCAAAATAAATAGGATAATTAATTCCATTTAATGTATACTCAAGTTTAAGTCTTCTATCGCCAACCAAATTACAATAATTATCACTTTCTTTTTTTCTTTCACCAAAGTTAAAAGTAAACTCATTAAAACTAAAATCAGACTTCCATTCACCTTCATTTTCTGATTGTGTTTTATTAATTCTTAATCCTTTTTTTAACACAATTGTTCCAAACTCTTTAAAGATATAAGGAGCCCCTTTAAATTGATAATCAAAATCTTTAATATAAGCAATAGAACCAAGTGATTTTTGTACATGCATTTTAGGATAACTCAAAATAATACTATATAATCCCTCATTATGAATATAATCATTTAAATCAATTAAGTAGCCAGTCGCTTTTAAATCATCTGCTAATTTAAATTCTTTTATTTTTTTATCAATGATTTTATAATGAGTTCCATTAATTATTAGGCTGATACCAGATATTTGGTCAGAATTAGATTTAAAAACTAATTTTGGTAATTTCGCATAAATTTGGTGTTCTATGTTATTATTTTCGATAACTGCACCAGCAATTGGATATGTTTCATTTAAACCTTCTTCTAGTTTTTGTCCTGCTTGTAATCCAGTTTCATCATCAAGAACAATAATTTGACCTTTCGTTAATTCGAAAGTCTTCATTACAAGTCCATCTGCATACAGTGCATTTGAATCCTCATCAAGAACATATGGATATGCTTCATTATTTGAATATGATGTAACAAAACCTACAGGAATGTTTGCAGTTTTATAATCAATATATTTCCCTTTTCCATCAAAAAATCTGATATTTGATTTATAGATCTTATATTTCTTTAGTTCTTTATCTCCACTAACTAAAGTAAATGTAAATTCTGATAACATTAAATGCAATGGTGCTTCAACAAATTTTCTTTCTACATAGTAACCAATCTTGTCATGTTTATACTCTGGTTCTAACTCTATATTATTAAAATCTGAATCTGAGCAAGTAATTTTCCAAATAGGATTATCTTCTTCGCCACATTCAATTAATCTTTGATGAGGTAAAATTATTTTTAAAGTTTCTGTATCATAAGACATACTGAAAATTGGAGAATGAAACATAACATCTCCTTTTTCCTTTAAGGTGTATTTTTTTACATAATTCTTTTCCTTTTGAAAAGCTCCTTTAGGTTCTGCAATCCACATATTTAATAAGTGATTAATTCTATTACCTGTTTCATTTATCGTACATTCATTCCAAAATGCTTGATGAATTAGTTTTAAAATTCTCTTAACTCTATTTTTACAAACCAATTTAGTCTTATCAAAATTCAATAATAAAGATGTATGAGACATAATATCTTGCGTACCATGTTCCATTGCATCAATTAAAGTTTTAAAAGCAATCGAACCTTCTTCAGTAGATAAATAATCCGAACTTCTACCTAAATCTAGACGCCAAAAATCAAATAAGCAATCAAATAACTGAAAGGCAGAATTATCCGCAACAAAAGAATGCATTGTCATGTTATCGATTTTATTTGTTACAGTATCATCATAATTTTTGTTATATAAATTCATTATTCTTTTAAATTCATCGTGCAAAAATTGTTGTTTATTTACTCCAATTTCAACTTCAAATTCTTCCTTGAAATGAGGCCAAAAATCACCTGAGTGACGTTTGTTATAATACTTCATTGCATATCTAACTAAACCAAATGCAAAAACCCTACTATAATCAGGTTTAAAATCTAGTCTCTTATCTTTAATAGAACTATTAACAAATTTATTTAATTGAAATCTCATATAATTATTTAAAATAATTTCTTGAGATTCATCTAAAGTTATATCGCCTAATAAACTTTTTTTGTCAAATTCTCTCCTAATGTATTTAATTAGTTTTTCTTCTTCATTTAATATTAAGCCATTAATATGACCAACTACTAAATTCCCTTTTTTGATTATATACGGATTTTTCTTTTTCTTACTAGTAAATTGCTTTTTAACTAATAAATACTCTTTCTTAAAATTTTCATTTGTTATATCATCCACAGTAGATACAAACAATCTAAAATTCTTTAGTTCTGTATCCTTGACCATTTTCTTTAAAATTACAAGGTTATCATAATTTTTAGGTCTAACTCCTATATATGCATTTTTGGCAAACTTCGTAGCAGTATCTTTTGTAGTAGCTAATTCGTTATGAAATGTTTTATCGGTTTTCGAAAAAATATACTGTCCTCTAGACTTTTCGTTAGAAAATAATTTAACATCTAATAATGGTTCTAAGTATTCTTTATTTTGTTCATAAAATTTACTATAAAATATTTTTTGAAAAATTGACCAAGCATTTTCAGATTGTTTCTCATTAATTGCAATCTCATAGCATTCCTCACAATACTGCATAAAAACTGGAATTACATTAGTGTTTTTATATTGGCTTATATTTTTAAAATCCACTTCTTTTATAAGCATATAGATACCTCCTATGTTTCCCCTATATCATACATAATTTGACAAATTAATTGGTCGTTTCAAATGCGACATTGCATTTAATCAAATAAAAATTAAGTATAATTTTTATAATATCAATATAAACTTCTGAATCTATTTGTCTTATTATATCATATTTTGTAATATTATTAAACTTTTTTGATTAATATAGACCATTTTAGAATTTTATTATTTTATATAAAATATAAAAAAATCACCAATTAAGGTGATTTATGCATTTTATTTTTCGTTATCTATACCAAATATTTCTAATAATTTTTCAAAATTATAAGGATAGTCATTTGAACCAGATTTTTCTACAGTTTTCGCTCCATTAGAAAATTCAAATTTGACACTCCATTGAGTACCATCTAAAATATGTACTCCAAATCTAGATGGATCGTAGTAGTTTTTCCATTCCCCAATATGCATTTCTCTTAATTGATTGATGAAACTATCCTTATCCTCGAAATCAAAAGAAATTTCATCATTAAAAACTTCTTTAATTTTTTTGTGGACGGTATTATCTGTAAACTCAAATTCATATACATCAAATCCATGAAAAAAGCCACCAATTTCAAATGTAATTTTACTTAATTTTTCTATATTTTCATTAAACTCAATACATCTTTTTTCTTTTGGAGAATATTCATATTTTGTTCCTAAAGATTCAAGATATAGCATAGCTCTATCAAGATATAATCTATTGCACCATAATTGAACATCATCACTTGGACTTATATAAATTTCTTTAGGATAAAATCTTTCTTTTTCAATACTCAATTTTAATTCATTAATCCTTCTTTTTAAAGACCTAATTATTTTCTTTGTTTCTTCAACATTTTTGCCTTTTAAATTATATTCATAAAAAGCTTCTGGACCAATCATCATAAATTAAACACCTTCCTTTTTCCTCTATATTATATATGTTTCGAAAAAAATAAAGGTCGTAGTAAATACGACATTTTAAATATTGTTTTTTTAACAAATAAGTAATATTAAATTATTTTAAAATTTCAAAAAATCTAGCTTTTTTTGCTAGATTTAATCTTTCTCATTACTTTGTTCCTCTTCTTAAAATTATATATTTTAATATCAGTATAATCAGATAGTTCTCTCATTATAATTTTAGTCATTTCATATGAGTCAGAATAAAATGTTTCATCTACTTCCATAAACAAATTTTCTAATTCAAAATCACTTAGTTTTTTATTATTTATAAGTTCTAAGTTATCTTGATATATCTGATAAGCTTTGTCTAAGTTTTGAATCATTTCATTCGATAAGTATTTTTTTATTATCCATATATTTCTTTTAATATCATGATCGTTTTTTAAATATTGAAAATAATACAAATGCCCATATGTCATGTAATTATCATATGTAACTAATTCCTCTAAAGGAGAATCTAATCTATGGTGTGTCCATAATCTCCACATTTTGGTCCATCTTTTATAAGTATAACTCTCCATCTTACGCATATTATTTCCCTTTCATTTTTGCATAGTATATCAAAAAAGAAAGAATTCGGGTAAAAAAGTTCATTTTAGTACTGTAAATTAATTAAATAATGCCAGACATTCGTGAAGTCCCGACCCTTTATTACCATATATCAAAAATTTTTCACCACAAAAAAAACTGTCTAATTTAAAACTTGGTAATTCTAAAAAGATATCAATGTACTTCTCTCCTATTTTATCTACTTCGGATGACGCGTCAATTCCGTCAAACAATAAATCAATTATTTTTTTTCTCATTTTATTACTCCTTAAATTATTTTTTATCATAGTTAGTATCAATTTAATTAATTTAAATATTTTCTATCTAACGTAATTTAGCATTATAAATTATTTGTTCAATAATAGCCTATAAATCTATCATTAAATTAATTGATCATTATGCGATTATTCTAAAAAATAATTATTTTAATTAAATTCCAAAGTTTAATCATCAAGTTTAAGCATAACTCTAATTCTTTTTGAATTTTCAAATTTTTAAGTTGCTGCTCTTCAATATCAATATTTTAATTCTTTAATTTGACTGAAACTCATTATTAAAATTTTAATATTTTCAAATCACCCATTTATATTATTTAATGCTTTGTTTTATATTAATCTTGTGTAATTTGTATATAATTTAATTATTACTTAAATAAGTTATGCTATATAATCAAATTGCTTTTGTCTTACTCTCTTAGAGTGTGAAAGCTAATTTGTCTCTTCTCTAATTTCACTTAAAATCGAGACTTATTGTCTTTCACACACCATTTTTGATCCTTTTTTGTGCTTTCTTCACTATTTTTGTACCTTTTTAATACTTTTCAAATAAATACCAAAAAATATCAAACGAGACAAAATGAACTAGGACCCTGTGCAAGAATGACAAAAAGTCTCTATATAGGGGTGAGAATGACAAAAAGTCTCGAAATAACGCTATAATAGCTTAAAAATCAATATTTTTAATAATTTTCTAGATTTTTAAGTAATCTCACCTTTGCTTTATTTACAAGCAGCAAAATTAATTACTATGATGAGATGAATAAAAAGCCTCGTTTTTCACTACTTAAGCATAATTTTTTATTAACTTATTTTATTAAAAACAACGCCACTCTAACATTAACATTACAAGTAATGGCATTGTTAGAAAATCAACTAAATATAGCTCTTAAAACAAGAATGGAAAATTCTTCTTTTTTATTTATCATACTTATGAGTAAGGGTCCTATATTTTAAAACTACTTCTATTTTTGAAAAACTTTGCTAGGATCCATGTCTTTATGATCTGAAGTTAATTGTAGTTTTTCTGGTTTAATAAAATATTGAGCCTTCTCTCTTTCACCTTTATGTCCGACGTATAAAACTACAACTGTGTCTCCATCCTTATCTTTTTTAACATTAGTAGTAATCCAATATTCACTATCAGTCTTGATTTTTTCTTTTATTGCAGGAACATACCAATCATCTAATCTAATTAACGTTGCATCTTTAAAAATTTCCATATTTAATAATTTTAAGCAATCCATTTCAATTTTTCGCAAATCACCTATTTCTATTTCTTCTCCACAATGTGGACAATACAATCGAGTCCTAAACTCAATTCCAGGATGTTCTGCACAATGAAAATGAATTATATATTGATGACAACTATAATATTCCTACCATTTTATTTCTCGAGTATTAAAGTTGGTACAATCACCAAATTCTAATTGTTCAGTTTCACTCAAGTGACACTTTCTAAATAATATTTTATCATTATATCTATATAATTTATGTTCATTTCCCATAGACGATTATCTCCTAATTTTTATTCTTTTCTTCATTATTTTCATCAACATTTAGTAGAGATTTTTTATATGCTTTAACAAATAGATTTAAAAAGTCATTACCTTCTACTTTCATAATTATCATTTTCGATTTATTATATTTTAACAATTTGTGAGCATATTCTAGTATTTTTTCTTCTTTCAATATTTCATCTAATTTACCATATACATTTTTTAGGTTTTGTTTAACCTTATCTTTTTCTTCTTTTAATAATGTGCCTATTGAAAGAAAACTTACTTGTAAATCCAAACTGATGTATGATCCAAATTTATCAATTAATTTCTTTTCTTTACTAAAGGGAAATAAACCTTCTTTATAAGTATTTAATAATAGCAATATATCAAAACAACTTTTACAACAAGACCCAACTGTATTTGCAAGTTTTTCCATATGATAGTTGTCAGTCGGATGATAAAACTCGGTTTGTGCATTATTACTCATGTGCAAAATTTCTGTACATATATCTTCACATAACTTTTTCTTTTCTAATTTATAATTTATAATTGCTGTAAATAGTGCTATTAAAGAACTACCAAGTAAAGCAAAACTAAATCCTTGAAACCAAGTTAACATTTTATTATCAAATTTCAAAGTAAAAATTATTGATGCTATTAAAGAAAGGAAACTAAGTACTACAAAAATATAAATTGAAATTTTATTTACTCTCATTTGATACTCCTTTTAAAATTATATATCATAATAAATACTTTTGTTTTGTTATTTAGTGTCTTCAAACAAATCATCTATATCTTCGTCACTAGCAGTTTCAATTATATTTTCCGTTTTAAATGTTATTTCAGGCTGTTCTTTAAGATAAAATTGTTGTCTTTCTTCATTATCATATGATAGTGCATACTTATCCACCAACATCCCTAATTTTGTAAAAGCATAATTTTGAGTTTCAATACTCTCGTTACAATCAATTCCGCATTGCATCATTAAACCTAAATTAGCTAATGCATGTATAGTTATATTTCCCTTAAATAAACTTTTTTTAGTAATATTATTTGAAAGAAAAACCAAATCATAAAAATATGAATCATCTATAATCTTGATTATTCTAAAAAATTCTTCAATTGTAACATCTTGATATACACAACTTCTCGTGGCATTTGCTATATATTTCAATTTTTCTTCATTATCAATTCTATCTAAAATTAATACTATTTTTTCTGCGTTTTTCTTCCCTTTTTCATCATTTGGAAAAAGTTTTACTAATAGTTTGACTCCTTGGTCTAATGATTTATCAATAGCAAAAATATAATTAAAGAAATTACGCATTAAAATTTTATCTCTAAAATTTAAAGAAGTTTCTAATATTTTATTAACCAATTGTCCTGCAGATACAACATCTCCACATAAAGTATTTATAAACAATCCCGTTGTTTCCAATACGTCATTTTTTAGCTGTTCATTATCTAATTTTTTTAAAATAATCTTATAATTATTCATCTCTACCTCTTTTGTTTTGAACTAATTTATTTTTTATACCATTTTGACACATATCTTCTCATATCTTCATAACAATCTAATATATCATTTGATTGGTTTACCATTATCATAACTTCTTCTTCACCATATGGTATAGCCCATGGTAATGAAGAAAGTGAATTTAAACTTATATATAATGCAAGTAGTTTCCAG
The DNA here is from genome assembly GCA_017409905.1 of Bacilli bacterium. Taxonomy (GTDB): domain Bacteria; phylum Bacillota_I; class Bacilli_A; order ML615J-28; family CAG-313; genus UBA1231. The sequence continues at coordinate 3,637 of JAFQRV010000021.1, read as the reverse complement.
AATTCTTCTAAAACTCTTTTATTAAAATATCCATCTACTATTCCTGTTGCAAACTCATGAGATACTTGAATTGACCATACTAGTCTATTAAATTCTTCCCATTAATCTCCATAGTCATCTCTATCAAAATCTATTACAACAAGCTCTTGGTTTTTATTAATCATAATATTACCTATATGATAATCACCATGTTGTAAAGTATTAGGTCTACCTTTTAATAGATGCCTATTATTATTAATGTATTTGATGAATATATCACCTTTTTAATATTATAAAGAACATTCTTCATACATTTTAAGTTTTCTATCAATCTTTTTATTAAATCTTTCTTCCAAAGGCATTTTATCAACCGTTGCTTTAACTTAATAAATTTTCTTAAGTTCTATTCCTGTGAATTTAATAACTTTTAAGAATGTATCTTTATATTTAAAATTTATAATTTTAATTAATCAATATAATAATATAATCCACTTAATTGATTAACTTCATAAATCTTTGATCTTTTATTATTATTTAAAATATAGTTAATTGCTTCACTACTAGGATGATGATATTGATTTCCCAACCCAAAAGATATAGCATAATAATCGAAATCCTCAATCAATTTCTTTATTTGTCTATAATTATATTTAGAACCGTGATGTGGCACCTGCATTATACCAATTCTATCCTTACTATAATTTTTAATATAATTAACCATCTGTGGATCAAATTTTGCATCACCTGTCAATAAAGTTAAAGTAATATTAGATATCTTGAACATATTCAAAAAAAAGTTATATGGATAAAAAATATCTGTTTTATCAGATAATAAGACGTTTGATACTTTAAACATCGGATAATGCAACAGTATAATTGAAGAAATGTTTAGATCATCTAGTTTCTCTTTTGATTTATCAAATTTTGTCTTTATTATGACTTCTTCATATATTTTTTTAATTTCATCTAATGCTAGTCCTTTATAAATATTTATAAATCTCATAAGATCAGTCATCGAGTATCCAGCTAATAAGTTACCTATTTTTTCATTTAATTGATTACAAATATCCTGAGATATTTTTTTATTTAAAAAATGAAATTTCCATATTTGTCTTCTTCCTGTTAATTCAAATTCTTTTTCTGAAAACTCGTTATTATCCTCAATAAATTCCACTTGAATACCATTTTGATTTTCTCTTTTAAATTGATAAAAACTACACATTAAATCAAACAATTCGTTTGCTTCTTCTGAATTTAACTTTTCCTTTTCATCATATATTGTTAATGCTAATAATAAATATGCTATATTTTTAGAACCATATAAATATGGTAAAATTATTTTATTTATTGGAATATTCTTTGACTTACATAGATTTATTAAATATGGTAATCCATTAAAATGATCACTATGTAAATGCGACACTACTATGAAATCAATTTTATGAATTTGATTTGTATATTCATCTATTAATTTGATAAACTTATTATCATCAATACTTTTACCACAATCATATATAAAATTATAATATCCATTTAAAATTGAACCTGTGTAAAATAATCCTTGACCTACAGGATGAAATGAAAACTTACTCATATTATTACCTCTCTTGCTTTGAAGTTGCTACTTCATATTTTTTTCTTTATCAATCTTATTTTTCAAATATTCTTCCAACTCATCTAATGAATTAAAAACCATTCCATTGTTTGTACTTAAATAATTCATAATTACTGTTCCAATTAATCCAATACCATTCTTACTAATTCCCCATAAGTAATAATAATTATCATTCTTAAACAATTCAGGATAAGAATTGGAATATTATATTTAATGCACATATCATATAATTGCTTTTTTTTACCTTTTTTTTAATATAAACCGATTATTGATTAAATTTGTTTTTCAACTAAAAACTTTTCTAATTTTTTCTTTAACATTTTAATTGTCTCATTTATGTTTTAATAATCATAAAGAAAAAGCCCCCATCGAAAATGATAGGAGTTAATTAAATCATTATATATTTTCCCATCATTCAAGCTTTAGCACCTTGTTCATACGAATAGGTTGCTGACAGGTCAACGGGCTTGTCCACCGCTGTTCTCTTTATGGTAATTTGATTATAACATTCTTTCATTATATTATCAATATTTGGGCAGTCACTGTTATAAATTAATGTTGACACTATAATAAAAATTACCATAAAAAATATGCCTATATTGAATTGAAGTAGTCTCATCACAGACTTTTTATCGTGCCGTCCTAACTTCAAATTCACTAAATGTCTATTTTTATTTTCCTCTTATTTTTCGAGACATTTAGTGAAACTCACCTATCTTTTTAAGGTTTTAGCCCCATTTTAAGGTATTTTTAATACATTTTGACCATTTTTCAACGTTTTTGGCTAAATATAAATCGAGACAAAAGTGTAAACTTACGTGCAACACCACGACAAAAAGTCTCAAAAAATATTGAAATATTATTTGGTATAACATTAGACCTATTTTCTCGTTCCACACACTTTATTATTTAATAATAGAAAATTTCCTCATAGCAAAAGGATCAGGCGGTCATTTAGAATTTAAACATTTTGGTATTTCTAAATAATAGCATTGAATAATATTGTATATATTTGTGCAGTTAATTTTACTTTGATATTTTATAATTGTTCAGCACTAACCGAGGCTTTTAATGAAAGTATATCACCTAAAGTTATGTAGGTATGAATAATACATTGAATTGCTTCTTCTCTTGTTACTTCTGAGTGAACTCCTGCACTTTGCATACTATTAATCTGCTCCATCCAATCGATTAAGTATATTGTCTCGCTACCAACTAGAGTGTTTTTTGCTGCTTTTGATTGTAACGTTTCAATAACTGCAGATAATTTATTGTTGTCGTGGTCCCCCGAGATATCAATATTTTTTCCTAACTTAGTTTTAAAGGTATTTTGACTATAATTTGGCAATACTTCATAAAAAAGTTGTTTCGCAGTTTCTGTCCAAAGTCTACGACATGATGTTAGAACTTGCGCATAACGTTCGGGGTTTCCATCTTCCATTAAATCTTCAATTGCATTAAGTTTTTGAAGGGTTGATGTCGGCATAGAAGCGAAATAACTATCAACTCTCTCTTGATACTCTTCAAATATAGATTGCGCAGTGTTTCCAAACTGAAGTTCTATGCACCATCTAACAGCATAATCATAATATTGAGCCTTAAGGATAGATAAGCGTCTTTCTAACGTCTGAATATTTCTACGCAAACCATTTGTCCCCCTATAAACAGCATTAGCCATACTGTTGGTTGCTAAGAGAGCATGGTCTCCCGAAACAGAATAACCCTGTGTGGTATAATTATTTATAGCTTTTTTATCACTTTCAATACTTGCCTCAATTTCCCCACACAGTTCTGTAAAAATAACTTCTTTCATCTTTCCATCATTATCTTCTGACTGAAAAGATCTGCCATGTCTAGCAGCAATTTGCCACGCTTTATGTAAAATATAACCTTTGTCGTTCCTAGGATATCCTCCATACTCATAACCCAGCCACTCTTGGCCTTCTTCATCATTAACAAGGCGTGCAATTTTTTTACATAATAAAAGTGCTGATACAACAGAAATAACTCCGTCTTCAATTCCATTTATTACTTTATCACAAG
>JAFQRV010000020.1 GCA_017409905.1 Bacilli bacterium | reverse complement strand
ATAATTGGGAATATTATATTATTCATTCCAATGGGATATTTATTTAAAACTTTAAAAATTAATTTATTATATAGTATAATACCTATACTATTAATTGAAATAATACAGTATTTTACTAAACTGGGTATATTCGATTTTACTGATATATTATTGAATATGATTGGTACAATACTAGGAATACTAATAAAGAGGAAAGAACACTATGGACGAAAACAAAGATGAACAACAAGAAGAATTAACTGAAAAACAAAAAGAGTTAATTAAAAAAATTGAAGAGACAGAAGATTCAGAAGAATTGATGAAATTAATAGAAGAATTAAATGCGGAAAGTGAAAACGTTAAAGTACAAGTTCGCCCAGTGATTGTACATGGTGGCAAGCGTTTCTTCTTATTTACAATAATTGAAAGTTTAGTCTTAGGATTAATATTATTAGGGTTAACATTCCTATTTAATCCGTTTAGAATTATTAACCCAATTGGATTATATATTTACATTGGTATAACCATTATTTCACAAACTTTATTAACAATTCTTATACGATTAATAAAACACCCGATTGTTTTATTGTTTTCAGGTTTAATAATTAATTTGATAATGTTTTTTGTAATGATAATTAGTGCTTTAGTATTATCCAAATGGATATATAGTTCTGGGGGAGATTTACTCGCATTAGTTTTATTTTCATTAATAATTAAACATTTATTTATGACAACAGTTAAAAAAATATTAAGAGGTTAGCTTATGAAAAATTGGTCAAAAAAACAAATCATATTATTTTCCCTATTAGGTGTTGGAATAATACTTTTATTAGTTTATGTAATAACTTCTTTACTATATAAATATCCGGGTGATGTACATACTATACCAAAGAGTTTAAATCCAATCTTTTTACAATTAGGTCCAAAACTTGAAATTCGTTGGTATGCTATTTGTTTAGTAGGTGGTGCAGGTCTTTTATCTGTTTATGGATATTACCGTTATTTAAAACCTGCTAAATTAGATTCTGATACTACATTAACTGGAGTAACTTTTGGTATACTTTTTGGTATTTTAGGTGGAAGACTATATTATGTTTTATTTAATCATAGTTTTATTTCTTTTGAAAATGGATTCTTTGATGGATTAATTCAAATAATTAATCCTGCATCAGGCGGACTAGCAATTCATGGGGCTTTGTATGGTGCAATAATATTTATTATTGTTTATACTAGAATAAAACATTTTAAACTATTAGAAACAATTGAAATTGTTCTTCCAGTATTTATGTTAGCACAAGTGGTTGGAAGATGGGGAAACTTCTTTAATCAAGAAGCATTTGGACCATTAGTTGGTGGATATACTAGCGGACCATTAACAGATGCACAATTAATTTCTCAAAGAGAAACCCTAAGACATCTATTAGTTCCAAATTTTATTATTGATAATATGTACATAACAAGTTATGTTAGAGTTGCGGGTTATTATCACCCTACATTCTTCTATGAAGGGGTGGCTAATTTAATTGGTGCATTAGCTTATATTGAAATAAGAAAAAGATCTAAAAAAGTTTATATTGGTGACTCAATTTGTTTCTATTTAACTTGGTATGGAATTGTTCGTTTATTTATTGAATTATTAAGACAAGATCCATTAACATTTAATATCGGTAGTTTAACAATCAAAGTTGCGGTATTAACTTCTGTATTGTTTATCTTAGCGGGTATTGCTTTATTCGTATTAAGAAGAGTATTGAAATTTTATCTAAAGCCATGTAATGAATTTTTATATGGAAAAGGTAGTATCTGGTATGAAGGATATGGCCCTAATGGAAAACTAGATGAAGTTAAAGAAGAAAAAGAAGCTAAATTAATTTTATTTGATTGTGATGGGACTATCATTGATACTTTTGAATTAATTCAAAAATCAACAATGAAAGTTTTTGACACACTTCTTCCTGATTATAAATATACAATGGAAGAAATTAATGCTTTCTTTGGCCCATTATTAGATGAAAGTTTTAGAAAATATACTGATGATCCAGAACTTATAAAAGAATGTATCGAACTATATCGAAAAGTAAATTCTGAAATGCATAAAGAATATGTTCACGCATATGATGGAATTAAAGAAATCTTAGCTTACTTAAAAGAAGAAGGATTTACAATAGTTATAGTATCTAATAAAGTAACGGTTGCGGTTGAAGAAGGATTAAAAGTAAGTGGAATTGAAGAATACTTTGATTATATAATGGGTGCTGAACAATTACCTAGTCCTAAACCTAATCCTGAAGGTATATATATAATGATGGAAAAATATGGTGTTAAAAAAGCTTTATTAGTTGGTGATACTAAATTTGATATTGAATGTGCGAAAAACGTCCAAGCTAAATATAAACAATTTAAATCAGTTGGTGTAACTTGGTGTCAAACTTCAAAAGAAGAATTTGCAGCTCTTAATGCTGATTATATAATTGAACACCCAAGTGAATTAAAGGAAGTTATTAAATATTATGATGAATAAGTATGATTGTATAGTAATAGGTGCAGGACCAGCAGGAATAAGTGCTTGTATTTATTTACAAAGATCGAAATTAAAAGTATTATTAATTGAAAAAAATGTTCCTGGTGGCAGAATGTTACAAGCAACAGAAATTTCTAATTATGCAGGATTAAATGATAGTGGTGTTAATATTGCAAATCAAATGTTTAGTATGTTAGATTTATCAAAAATTGATTTTGTGGTAGAAGAAGTAACAAATGTTTCAAAAGAAGATACAATAAAAGTAACAACAAATTATAATGAATATTATTGTGATAAGTTAATTATCGCAACAGGATTTGTTAATAAAATAATCCCTAATTCTAATGAAGAAAAGTTTGTTGGAAGTGGTATTAGTTATTGTGCTTTATGTGATGCACCACTTGTAAAAAATAAAACAATTTTAGCATATGCTAATTCAAAAAAGTCAATAAATGAAATTAAATATTTATCAACACTTGCGGATAAAGTCTATTTATTAACTAATCAAGATGTTGAAAGTACTGAAAAACTCGTTATATTAAAGAATGCTAAAATTAAAGAATTTATAGGTAACTTTAAATTGGAAAAAGTACGAATTGAACATAATGAAAAAGAAGAAATTCTTGATGTTTCAATGGCCTTTATATATAATGGTTATATTCCAGGAACAAATTTTATAAAGGAATTAAATATTACTAATTCTTTTGGTTTGATTGAAATAAATGAAAGATATGAAACAAAGATAGAAAATATTTACGCAATAGGTGACGTCAATACTAAAGAAGTTAAACAAGTAGCAACTGCAGTAGGTGATGGTGCTTATGTTGCAAGTATCATTTTAAGATAGGAGGAAATATGTCTTTTGCAACAGAAGTTAAAAAAGAATTGTTAAATCTTGATATAACATCTTGCTGCAAAAATGCACTTGTAGCAGGTGTTCTTCAAGGTAATGGGGAAATAATAATTGCTAATAAACAAATTAAATTACAAGCAACATCATTTATGCCAAGTGTAATTAGATATATTGCTCCATTTATTAAACAAAAGTTTAATATTCAAACACAAACAAGTTTTTTAGAAAAAACAAATATAAACAAGAAAAGAATTTATTTACTTGAGATAGTAGATGATTCGAAACCAATAATTGATGCATATCATTTAATGCCATTTGATACTATAACTTTAGATGACGAATTACTAGAGAATGATTGTTGTAAAAGAGCATTTATCAGAGGATGTTTTATATCCAAAGGTTCAATAAATGATCCTAGAAAAAGTGACTATCATTTAGAAATAACTTTTAAAAAAGCTGAAATGGCAGTAATGGTTAGTGAGATTTTATTAGAAAATGGTATTGAATGTAAAATAACTTCAAGAAAAAATCAAAGTCTTTTATATATTAAAAAATCTGAATCAATTAGCGACTTCTTAGCATATATGGGTGCAAACTCAGGAGTATTACAATTTGAAGATATTAGAATAATGAGAGACTTAAATAATACAGTTAATAGAATGATGAACTGTGATATTTCTAATGGTAAAAAATCACTTAATTGTTGTAATCAACAACTAACTGCTATAAAATATTTAAGAGAACATCAACTAGATAAAAAATTAACAGTAAGACTACAAGATGCAATGCGTTTAAGAGAAGAATATCCTGATTGTACATTATCTGAATTAAGTGATTTTTCCACAAATATTTTAGGAAAACACTTATCAAAATCAGGAATAAGTCACTGTTTAAATGAAATAATGCGTTATTATGAAATGGTTACTAAAAAATAAAAACTCTTAATTTAACGAGTTAAATCGTTAAACTAAGAGTCTTTTTTTATTCATGGTCATTCATATTTAATAAACCATCAACAATTAATACTATACCAGCAACACCAACTAAAGAATAAATTATTCTAGAGATTACTACTGATAAACTATCAAAAATAAAGCTAACTAAATTGAAATCAAATAAACCGATTAAACCCCAATTTAATGCGCCTATAATAACTAAGACTAAACATATTTTACGTACGATATGCATATTATACCTCCATTCAAAAATAGTATTTCCGATTTATTTAAAAATATACATTAATTTGTATATTTTATTTAATAAATTCATATAGTTAAATGATTGAGGTGAATTATGAAAAATAAATTATTTAAAAGATTATTATTAACGTTTATTTTATTTGTGAGTGTATTAACTGTTTGGGGTTGTAATAAGCCCGGTAAAAAGGTAGATGATTTTCCAGAATACGTATCTAATTTAGATTCATATAAATTAAGTGGTAAATTGTATTCAATGTTTCCAACCGGAACAAAAGAAAGTTTAATAACAGTTTACTATCAAAAACCAGATAATTATAGAGTAGAACTTGACAATTCAACAAATGGTGATAAACAAATTATTTTAAAAAATACTGAAGGAGTATATATATTAGTACCATCACTAAATAAAAGTTTTAAAATTAAAAGTGGTTGGCCAATTAATTCTTCATATCCGTATTTATTGCAATCAATTTCTAAAGATTTTGTAAATGATGAAGATAAAGTAATAACAGAAGATGATAAAAATATAAATGTTGAAATGGATGTAAAGATGTTCGAAAATGCAGCTCCTTCTAAACAAAAAGTAGTATTCTCAAAAGGTAGTAAACTTCCCACTGAAGTACAAGTATTTGATGAAAAACAAAACTTAGTTAGTAGATTCGTTTTTTTAAATTTTGAAGAAAACGTTAAATTAGAAGATGACTTATTCCAAAAAGATCCTACTATGACAAGTAGTGTTGAAATATATAGCCAATTAGAATATGTAAGAGTAAATACTTATCCAACTTATTATCCAATAAATACAGAATTAAAAGAAGAAAAAACGATACGTGAAGGAACAATTAAAACTGTAATTATGAATTATCATGGAGATGTTGCTTATACTATAGTAGAAGAATTTGTTTTTAAAAATGAATTAGAAAAAATAGATTATGTTGATGGTGACATATATGTAACTGGTGATAGTGTTGCAGTTGTGAATAGTAATAATATTACGTTTGTATCTGGAGGAATTGAATATTATATTGCATCTAACAACTTAAGTATTTTAGAAATGGCAAGAATGGGAAATTCATTGCTAAATACTGATGAAAAATAGTTTTAAACGATTTTCTTGATATTTATCTATAATTATGGTATAATACATAGAAAGTTGGTGTAATAATGAAACTAAACATGAAAAAATGTTTGCTTATGTTTTTGTTAATTTGTTCGTTATTTACAATCACTGGTTGTAAAAAAACATACAAAAATTTAGAACATGTTATTCACAAAGATATTTTTAATATACAAGAAAGAGAATATTATATTTATGTATATAGACCACAATGTGATGTGTGTTCTAGATTAGAAGAAATAGTATATAAATATGCAAAAAAAGCAAAACGTAATGACGATATGCCAAACTTATATGTATTAAACAAAGGTGATACAGTTAATAATTCGGCAATTTACCATGGAAATGGTGTTGGAAATGATTTCATAGGAGCTACTACTTGTGATGAGATCAAAACGAGCACCTCACCAGTATTATTTAAAATAAAGAATGGGAAAGTGGTAAGTTTGTTTCAAGATGATTATGAAATTGAATCACAATTAACAATTTAAGGAGAATATCATGGAAAATAAGAAAAGTACATTAGTAACTAAAATATTTTATTTATCATTTCTAGTTATATTTCTAGTGTTTGTAGCAGTAGTTTTATTATCAATCTTTAAACCATTTGAATACAAAAAACTTGATCAATTAAAACATACTACTGTAGAAGAATGTTTACAAGAAAATATTAATGCCGCAGGTAAACAAACTAAATACTATGTTTTAGTATATTCAAATAATGATGAAGAAAATGAACAAATGTTAGACGCCGTGTTAGAATATGCTAATTTTGCAAGAAAACATAAAGATGCTAGTAAAATTTTTGTTATAGAATATGATGCAGAAATTTTAGAAGCATTAACTGGTAAGGTATCTTCAATTAAAGCAGAAGATGATCTTCCATATATGTTTATTGTAAATGAAAAATCAGTAAGTACTAAATATAATACAGCTTCAAAAATTGCTAATGCTTTAGAAGAAGCAAAACATTCACATAATCATGAATAAAAAAAACTAACTTTACAGTTAGTTTTTTATTTTTGGAATTGTTCTTTTGCTTCTTTAACAGAATATGCAATATAAACCATATGGTCAGCAGCTCTTTCCATATTATTAACTAAGTTAACAAATACACCACTATTTTGAGGACTACATTCTTTTAATTTTAATCTTTCCATATGATCTTCAATCATTTGTTTACGCATTAAATCAATTTCATCTTCAATAACATCAGCCTCAGGAATCTTATTAATATTTTTAGTCATGAAGATTTCATCGGATTTTTCATATAAGGCATTAATCTTATTTTTCATAAACCCAATATGAAGCTTAACATTAGGAGAGAAAACTAATTCGTTATTAACTGCTTGTTTAACATATTTACAAATGTTTTCAGCAATTTCACCAATACGAAGAATATCATTAAGGGTTCTTTGAAATGCAGAAAGAGTTGATTCATCTTCTAAAACTAATTGCTGAGTTGAAAGTTTAACAATATATTCAACTACTAATTTATTTGTAACATATAACTCTTCATTTACTTTATCAACTTCATCTCTAACGCTAGGATCATAATTTAAGAATCCATCTAAAGAAATATTCAAGATATTTAAAGCTTTTGAGTACATTAAACCTAATTCTTTTCTAACTTGATGTACCGCAACAGAAGGGGTAGATAATAAACGCTCATCAACAAATACTAATGATGGTGAATCTGAAACAATTTCTTTATCTTTAACAATAGTTGATGCAACTTTTACAAATACTTTAATGAAAGGTAAGAATATTAAAGTGCAAGTAACATTAAAGAATGTATGGAACATCGCAATTTGTGATCCAGTTTTAGGGAACCACTTAACAAAAGTTTGTTCCATGAATCCTGGCCACAATAGCAAGAATATCATAAATACGATTGAACCTAATGTGTTAAACAATAAATGAATACAACTAGCTCGTTTAGCATTTGTTGAAGCTCCAGTTGAAGATAGCAGTGCAGTAACACAACTACCAATATTTGTACCAAGTATTAAGTATAAAACATTGTTGTTTAGAGAAGTTGCACCAGGAGCAGCACCTATAAAGATGTCTTTAGCGACAAACGCAATTACAATTGAAGTAATTAATGATGATGATTGAGTTAAAGCTGTCATCACTATACCAACTAAGAAGAGTAAGAATGGTGCTAAAGCTGAAGTGCTAATAAATTCGTTTGATAATACTTTTTCAATTGTATTTTTAAATAATGGAGAACCATTATATTCCATTCCAATTGAAGTTGATACACAATCAAGACCTAAGAATAATAAACCAAAACCTGATAAGAAATTACCAAAAGTTTTAACTTTTTCATTTTTAGAAAATAATGAAACGAATGCACCAATACCAGTAAAACCTAATGCTATTGCACCAAAGTCAAAACCAGAACCACCACTAAGTGATGCAATTTGTGCAGTAATAGTAGTACCGATATTTGAACCCATAATCATAGCAGTTGCTTGGAATAGATTCATAATACCTGTATTAACAAAACCAACTATCATTACTGTAGTTGCACCAGATGATTGAATAATCATTGTAGCTGTTAAACCGATTAAAACCCCAATCAATGGATTAGAACTAGTTTTATTGAATAAAGACTTTAACTGTGAGTGAAATATTTTAGTAATACTATTACTCAACATTTCAAAACCGATTAATAAAGCTCCTATGCCACCCAGCATAAAAAGGATGGTCTCAATGACATATAGTACCATAAATCCTCCCAATGTATTATTATTTTTTAGAAATATACAATTATTATATCATATATGAAATTATTTGTCTAAATAAAAAAACCTTATTTTAAATAAATAAGGTTTAAATAGTGAAAAGATTATTTTATATTATCTACACATTCAAAAGTTTTGCACATGGTCTCGTGTTGAGATTTAGCGCCAGGTCTATCTGTTGGCTCTTTAATAACGATTTTATCAGCATAACATTTTGCATTTCTTTGAAATACGCAAAATTCAGCATCACAATAGACTTCAGTTTCTGGTTTTAAATTTTCTTCAAAGTTTGCATATTCTTCATAAAAATTATGAATACCTCTTGGAGCATAACTAGAGCATTCTGTTTCAGACTTAGAAAAAGATTCTGGACCATCAACACTAATAGTGTTTCTTGAACATAAATTATTTCGATTATAGTGGCAACCTTCCACACTACATTTTAATTTTGGCATACTATCCTCCTATTATATTATTAGTTTTTCCATAAATTTAAAAACTATACTAAATAATTTAAATATTATATTAGTTGACTTTTTCTTAAAAATATTATACAATATAAAAGCAATGGAGTAGTACTCAAGAGGCTGAAGAGGTGCCCCTGCTAAGGGCATAGACCGGGAAACTGGTGCAAGGGTTCAAATCCCTTCTACTCCGCCATCTTTGGTCCGTTGGAGAAGTGGCTTAACTCACATGCCTTTCACGCATGCATTCACGAGTTCGAATCTCGTACGGATCACCATTTTCTGAAATCTGTAGGTCTTCTGAAAAGAGGATCTATTTTTTATTTTTATAGGGTATTATATTCAATGATGGTTAGAATATCCTCTTTTTTTATGTACTTTTGAAACATTTAGATTAAATTACTATAAGAGACTGACCACGGGCTCGAACCTTTAGTTCTAATTGTATTTTTTAACCAATGAGAGATAATGATGGAAATAAACTTAATTTTTGTGTATAATATTAATGAAAGATAAATTAGAATTTATGGAGGAACATTGATGAAAGTTACTATAAAAGATTATGAAGAATATTTATATGAAACATACAAAAATCATGGAATAGATTCAAGTCTATTTATGAAATTGGTAGAAGAAATTGGAGAAGTTGCTGAAGTTCTAAATAGAAGAGATGGAAGAAAAGCAAAAGAAAATGAAGATGAAGATTTAATAGAAAAATTAGGGAATGAATTAGTAGATGTAATTCATTACACTTTTGCAATTGCTGCTTTAAATAATATTAATTTAAACGACTTTATTATTGAAAAAGATAAGAAAGCATCAATTAAATATAATCATAAAATAAATTTGCTTCAGTATTTATTGAATAAATAAATTCCTGATTATTGATAAAAAAATATATAAACGAGATATAATGATACAGTAAATATGACCAGATTATAGTCTGGTCTTTTATTATAAAAATTATTATTTTTACATATAATATTAATATATTAATAACTTGACAAATTAATTTACATATGATATCATATGTATAGAGGAGTGATATTATGCCATT
>JAFQRV010000019.1 GCA_017409905.1 Bacilli bacterium | reverse complement strand
GTGAACCTGTTGTATTAACATTTGATTCTAATGAAGGATCTCAAGTAGAAAGTATTTCAACTGATATCAATGTTGAAATTACATTACCTGCTAATCCTACAGTACTTCAAATTCTTATGTAGGTTACAAATATGATTTCTATTTCGAATATGAATTAGTTGCTGGAACTACATATTATGTAAAAGTTACTTATAGCATTTATACAAGTAATACAGCTACTTCAATGTACTTAGCTATTGAAAAAGCATAAAAATAAAGGGTGTTTAAAACACCCTTTTTCTTTATAATATTAGATAATTAAAAGTCTAATTACTTTACAAAATAAGGCTATTGTGATATAATAATGCAGTATGGAATATTATGTTCCATCCTTGCTTTATTTTTAATAAAGCCTAATGACCATAAGGAGGTGTACTAAATGAAGAAATATGAAGTTATGTACATTATTCGTCCTGAAGTTGAAGAAGAAGCTAGAAAAGCATTAATCGAAGAAATCAATGCTTCATTCACAGCTAACGCTTCTACAGTTGACAAAGTGGATGAATGGGGTATCCGTGATTTAGCTTATGAAATTGCTAAATGTAGAAAAGGGTACTATGTTGTACTAAATGTTACTGCTACTACTGAAGCTCTAAATGAATTCAATCGTTTAGCTAACATTAAAGAAAATGTTATTCGTCATATCGTAGTGGCTGAATAAGAGGAGATCTAATGAATAGAGTAGTATTAGTCGGAAGACTAACAAGAGACCCAGAATTAAGAAACACAAATAGTGGCGTTCCTGTAGTTTCATTTACTATTGCTGTAAATAGAACATTTACATCAAGTCAAAGTGGTGAAAGGGAAGCTGACTTTATTAACTGCATTTGTTTTAATAAACAAGCAGAAAACTTGAATCGCTTTATTAAAAAGGGTGGTTTAGTTGGTGTTGATGGTCGTATTCAAACTAGAAGCTATACTGCACAAGATGGTTCTAAAAGATATGTTACTGAAGTTGTTTGTGAAAACATTCAATTCTTAGAACCTAAAGGATCATCTCAAAGTAATAATAATTATGGTGCTTATGATGATTATTCACCATATGATATGCCTAGACAAACTAGACCTGCTTATCAACCACAACGTGAGCCACAAAAAAATCCTTTTGAAGATATTCAAGCTCAGTTTGATATAACTGATGATGATTTACCATTTTAGGAGGAAATAAACATGGCTGTTTTTAAAAGACGTAAAAAAACTTGTTATTTTACTGAAAATAAAATCGAAAAGATTGACTGGAAAGATGCTGATCTACTAAGACATTATATTAGTGATCGTGGAAAAATCTTACCACGTAGAGTAACTGGTACAAAAGCTATTTACCAAAGAGAATTAGCTGTTGCAATTAAACGTGCAAGACATATGGCTTTATTACCATTTGTTAAAGAATAATAAAAATATTTGAAACCATACAAACATAATTCGACAAAATCATACAAAAATTTTTCGGCTGTTTGGATGGAAACTATTAATAACAAATCTAATAATAGCATTATAAAAAAACAAAAGCTTGATATTAATTTATCAAGCTCTTTTTTTAACTTTTATTTGATTGTACACTATAGTTTAACTATTATTAAATAAATACTTGACATTTGTTATAACGAATCTTTTATAATTAATATATTTATAAATAATAATTATTTCTTTACTTTTATTTTATAGATAGTGTATAATATAATTAATAGCAATAACAGGAGAATTTTAATATGATAAAAAATATAGTTTTTGATCTTGATGGCACATTGTGGCAAACAAGAAAATCATATATATATGCGTATAAAAAATTATGTGAAAAATATAATAAAACACCAATAAATGGTTACGAAGATGTTTTAAATTATATGGGTGTAAAAGTTGATTTATTATTAAAAGATTTGTTTCCTGATATTATCGATCAAAGTCAAATAATTAGAGATGCTTTAAATTTTTCCATTGAATATATTATTAATAACCCAGATGGTACTTGTTTTTCAGGCGTTTATGAAGTATTGAAAAATTTAAGTAATCAATATGATGTATATATAATAAGTAATTGTTTAAAAGAATACGTAGAAACTTTTTTAAATATTTCAAATACTAAAGAATATATTAAAGATTTTTATACAATTGAACTAGGAGAAAAAAGTGAGCACTTAAAGAAGATATCTAATGGTTTTACTGATAAAACAATCTTTATTGGTGATGATGTAGAAGATTATAATCATATAGAAGATCATACTTGTATTTATTTTGTTTTTGCAAAATATGGTTATAAAAAGTGTGATGTTTATGATTATCATATTAATTCTTTAAATGACTTGAGTGATGTTTTAAAAGTCATAAATAAAAAAGAAAGAATTTTGGAAAAAGATAAGTACGAAGTTATTTCTTGTAATGATACAAACCTAACTTTAATAAATAAAAAAGATCATAAATATTACTTTGGTTTTTTAAATATATATAATTACAGTGATTTACAAGTGGTAATTGATAAATTAAAAAATAAAACAAAAGGCTCTACTATAATTGGCCCTATTGATGGGAATACATATTACAAATATCGTTTTTCAACTAACAATTTTGATTGGCATTTATACCCTGATGCTTATAACGATAAAGTAGCGTATGAAATGTTTATTAATAATGGATTTATAATTAAACAAAATTACAGTTCGACTTTAGCAAATGTTAATGAAAGATTATATACACGCTCTAAAAAAATTAAAGTATCAGATGATTATCGCTTTATTTTAATAGAAGGGGATAAATGTTACGATTATGTAGAACAATTATATGATGTTGCAATCAATGCGTTTAGTAAAGCTGATTTTTATGAAGAAATTAGTAAAGCTGATTTTATTGAATTATATTTGGATAACATTAGATTATGTAGTCCAGATTTATTGTTAGTTTATTACAAGGAAGAATTAGTAGCATTCCATTTTACTTATGAAGATATCGAAAAGAGATTTTATGTTTCAAAAACTGTTGGTATTAAAAAAGACCATCAATTTCATAAGTGTTTATTCAAAATGATTGATTATTTTTATAGCTTAGTAATTGAAAAAGGTTATGATAAAGTCTTACATCACTTTATGAATGATAGAACTAATACATTACAATTAATGTATCAAGGTTATGAACTTAATAAGAAACATTTTGTATTGCTGGAGTATAACAATGAAAAATAAAAGTTGTAAGTTTTGTTTAAATGATTATACAGTGAAAAAAGTAAATATAGATAAAAATGATAAATGTAATTTTTGTAATACATATGACAGTTATTATGAACAACTGCATGATTATGAAAAATTAGAAGCTTTATTTTTAAAGAAAATAACAAATAATGAAGGATATGAATATGACGCTGCTGTTGGATTTAGTGGTGGAAAAGATTCAACTTATGTTTTATATAAATTAGTAAAAGAATACAAACTAAAGGTATATGCTTTTACACTGGATAATGGTTTTTTATCAGATGAGGCAAAAGAAAGAATAAATGAAATAGTGAATGATTTAGGCGTAAAACATGAATATGTTGAATGTGATACAGCCTTATTAAAAAAAATATATAAGGTAATTGTTTCAAAATATTTATCTCCATGTATAGCGTGTAGTTTTTTAGGATATGCCGTTATGATTAATTATGCATCTAAAGTTAACGCTAAAGTTACAATTCACGGTAGAAGCACATATCAAATGTTTAGAAATTTTGCAGAAAATGTAGATGATGTGTTTAAGCCATTTATTTTTGCTGGTTTAGAAGAAAATGTAGATCTAAATAGTTTATATCAAACTGTATTAAATAAAATAGAATTATTAGTAGATAAAAAGTTAAAAAAGGAAATTGAAGAAAAATTATTAAAAGATGCTTATGAAAAGGGATATAGAGAGTTTGTTTCATATTTCTTATACCATAAGTATAATAAAAATGATATTGTTGAATTTTTACAAAACAATACAGTTTGGAAATATAAAAATGAATCTGAACATTTTGATTGTTTAATTCACTATGGTGCATGGTATTTAAAATCAATGATTGCTAGAAGAAATCATGAACTTCCCGAATATAGTGTAATGATTAGAGAAGGTCATCTTACAAAAGATGATGCTGAAAATCAAATAAACGAATTAAACAAAAATATAGATAAAAAAAGAGCAATTAACGAACTTAAATTGTTTTGTAAATATTGTGACGTTAATTACAATAAATTAATGCTTAAAGCAAAATTATATTCAAAAAGATGGTGGTAGTTTGAAATTATTTTTAAGAAAGTATTTATTTCCTTGCCTTTTAGGACTTTTCATATATATACTTTTATTTTTCTTTTCGAAACAAAACGTATCTTTTTTTAGTTACTATTTACTAATATGTGTTTTAAGTGGATTATTAATTAGACTAATTGATGATTATGCTGATTTCGAAAAAGATCTAAAAAACAAAAAAATAGTATTTGATAAAAAAATACTAAAGTTATTAATTATTTTTTTTAGTTTAATAAATATTATTTTAGTTAACCTTGCTGGTGCCTACTGGTTAATAATAATCTTAATTAGTTTTTTTATTAGTTTGATTCCGTATAAGATATTAGATTATATAAAAATATTATATGTACCTATGCTTTGTCTTGGAGTTAGTTATTATTATTTTGGAATAACAATTTATAGTTTAATTTTAGCCTTAATTAGTTTAGTAATAGATGTAGTTATAATTATTAGAAAGTAGTGAATAATATGTTTTTAACAGATAACGATTTAAATATAAATCTTGTAGGTGGTAAAGGTTATAATTTGATTTATTTTAAAAAGAATTCAAAGTTATTGATTCCACCATTTAAATGCGTAAAAAGTAATTTTTTTGATTTGTATAAAAATGATAAAAATTTGATTAATGAATTAACAATCGAAATAAATGAATTTTTATCTAATGATAAATTATATGCGGTAAGATCGTCTGCAATTGATGAAGACTCAAATCTAAATAGTTTTGCTGGCATTCATGATTCATACTTAAATGTTACTAAAAAGGATGTTTTAAGTAAAATATTTGATGTATATAATAGTGCATTTTCAAAAAGAGCGATTGACTATAGAAAGGCAAATCATATTAGTATTGATAACATTCAAATGGCTGTTGTTGTTCAAGAAATGGTTGATGCAGATTTTGCTGGAGTAATTAATACAATAAATCCTATTACAAATAATCCTGATGAAATTACAATAAGTGTAGTTGAGGGATTGGGGGAAGATTTAGTTAATGGAACTAGTGATGGCAGTACTTATATTCTTAATGGAGATAATATTAAACTTACAGGGTTAAATATTTTAAATAATAAACATATAAAAAAATTGAAAGATTTTACATATGAAATCATTAATAAAACTGACCGTTTTCAAGATATAGAGTTTGCTATTAAAGGCAATAAAGTATACTTTTTGCAAACTAGAGACATCACTGTATATAAAGATATTAATCCACATGATCGAATTCTTTTTATCGATAATTCTAATATTATTGAATCATATTATGGTCAAACATCTTATTTGACTTATACTTTTGCCAAGGATGTATATCGTGATGTATATACATGTACATTAAAAGCTGGTAAAGTAAGAGAGAAGATTATAGATTCTTTACAAGAGTATTTAAGTGAAATGATTTATTATTATAATGGACGTGTTTATTATAATATGAATAGTTGGTATTTTGTAAATACGATCTTTCCTTTTAAAAAATCTACAAAGTATATGGAAACTATGATGGGAGTTAATAGTTCAAGTGATAATTTTAAACGTATTAAATTAAATTTATTTGATATGATTAGATTAGCATTCCAATTTGTAGTAAAAGTTAGCAAAATAGAAAAATTATCTAATCGGTTTATTGAAAAGTTTGATAAAGTAGTAATGCCATATTATGGTAAAGAAATTAATTTAAATAATGAAGAATTAAAAAAATTATTTGAAAAAATTGAAAATGACATAACTAAAGATTTTGCTGTTCCAATTATAAATGACTGTGCAGTTATGATTTTTTATGGAATTTTAAAAGACAAGGTTATGAAATTGAAAAACATATCTAATAAAGATGATTTATTAACTAAATGTGTAAGCAATCATGGTGATGTAGAAAGTTGTGGTAGTTCTACAAATCTTGAGAAAATAGCTTTAAAAATCCAAAGTGATAAAAACTTATTTAATGATTTTTTAAATTTTACTATTGATGAATTATATGAAAAATATAAAAATGATAATAGATTGTCTAAAGATATTAATGATTATATTTTAAAGTTTGGTTCTAGAGTTACAGATGAACTAAAACTTGAAACTACTACTATGATTGAAGATAGTAAATTAATATATGAATATCTTAAAAATATAGTTTCTAATAAAAATATTGAAATTCAAGCCCAAACTAAAGATATTAGAATTCCTAGAAAATTAAGATTAATTTCTAAGTTAGCTAGAAAATATATCAAGAATAGGGAAAGATTAAGACTTAAAAGAACTTATATTTACTCAGTTGTACGTAATATTTTTCTTTGTTTCGGAAGAAATTTTAAAAATGAAGGTTTAATTGATGAGGTGAAAGATATATTTTATTTAACAAAAGAAGAAGTTTTTAGCCCAACAGCTAATTTAAAAGAACTTATTCAAAATCGAAAACTAGAAGAAAAAGAAAATATAAATAAATTTTATCATGACCGATATGTATTTTATAAAAATGGTAAAGTGTTAGAAGTTTTAAAAAGTAATACATCTGGTTTAACAGGTATTCCTAGTGGTGCTGGGGTTGTTACGGCAACTGCAACTATTATGAATAGTAATCAAGATCATCTAGAAAAAGGTAATATAATTGTAACTAAAAGAACCGATCCAGGATGGATAAGTTTATTTCCTTTGACCTCTGGATTAATTGTAGAACATGGAAGTATGCTTTCTCATAGTTTTGTTGTTGCTCGTGAGATGGGAATTCCTGCGGTGGTCGGAGTAAGTGATGCTACAAAGATTATCAAAGATAATGATATTGTTACCTTGGATGGGATAAGAGGTGTTATCAAAATTGAAAATAGAGAATTATTATAAAAGAAAAGCGTATATTCACTATAGTAATTGTCATGAAGATGCTAATATGATAATTAAGAATGCTAATGTAAATATTAAAAATATTTTATCTATCGCCTCAGGCGGTGATAATAGTTTTGCTTGCTTATTATTGAAACCGGAAAGAGTAATTGCAATAGATTCTAATATTACACAAGTATATTTAGTAAAGTTAAAACAAACCGCAATTAAATATTTAGAATATCAAGAATTTCTAATTTTTTTAGGCGTAAATGAAGGGAATAGTTTACATTATTTTGATAAAATCAAAATCTATTTAGAAAAAGAAGTTTTAGACTATTTCGAAGAAAATTTATTTTTAATAAAGGATATTAAACTTGTAAATTGTGGAAGATTTGAATATTATTTTAATATTTTTAAAAATAAGATTTTAACAAAAATACATAATAAAAAAACGATAGATAAATTTATGAGTTTTGATAACTTAGATGAACAAATTAAATTTTATAAACAAAAATTTAATAATTTTCGTTTTAAAATGCTCTTTAAAATTTTCTTTTCCAAAATGGTTATGAAAAAATTAGGTAGGGATAAAGAGTATTTTAAATATCATAAAGGTTCTTTAGCAAAGCAATTAAAAACAAGATTTGAACTAGGTGTTTTTAATAATTTAAATAAATACAATCCATATTTGCAGTATGTCATATATAATAAATTTATCGAACTACCACTTTACTTACAAAAAAATAATTTTTATGAAATTAAAAAAAATATTGATAATTTAAAAGTAGAATGTAAAAGTTTAGAAAAACAATTAAATGAAGATATGGCATACGATTTCATGAATTTATCTGATGTTTTTGAATATATAGATAATGATTTATTAACATACTATGAAAATAAAATATATGATAAATTACAAAGTGGTGGACGAGTTATATTTTGGAATATGCAGAATACAAGACAATTCACAAATAAATTTAATAACTTAAACATCTCTATAAAAAATGATTTAGCTTTTTATTATAAAGATATTTTATTATATCAAAAGGATTAATATATGATAAAGAAATTTATTGAACGCTGTAATCAAAATTCAACAAAGGATGCTTTTCGATATTTAGAACATAAAAATTTAAAAAGTAAAACTTATGGGGAATTATTAGATGATATATACAAAATGTGTAATCTATTTAATGATTTAGGAATAAAAAAAGGGGATAAAGCTATTGTATTTGTAATGCCATCTTATGAAATGTATGCCTTAATGTTAGCAGGGTTAATGTATGGAATAAATATTGTCATAATGGATAGTTTTAAAAATAAAACAAAAATTAAAATTATGACAGAAGCTTCACAAGCAAAATATTTAATTGTAAATAAGAAAACGAAATTTATCTCAAATTTTATATTTAATAAAATTAAAAAGATTGATGTTTCAAATTATTATAAATATGAACCTATCCCATATGATTATATTTTTGATTCTACTCAAATTGTTCTCACGACTTTTACTTCTGGAACAACTGGCATACCTAAAATTATTAATCGTACTTTTAAAGATTTTGAAAATCAAATAAATGTTCTTACAAAAAATTATGATTTTAATAATCACGATGTAATTATATGTATGTTGCCAATATATGTCTTATTTTCTTTATTTAATGGAAATACTACATGTATGATTAAAAGAATAAAGAAAAGTGATATTGAAAGATTAAAAGGTGATGTTTTATTAGGTAAAATTGCTGATATTCTTAAAACTAAAGATATAATTTCTAGGTTAAATGATGTATATTTAGGTGGAGCTTATATATACAAAAGTGAAGCTCAGAAAATTATAAAAACTTTTCCTCATTCTAAAATTCATTATACATATGGGGCAAGTGAAGGTGTGTTGATTGGAATTAATGATTTGACAGATTTTTATCAATTTAATCGTTTTAAAATTGTAAAAGATGTAAATGTTGAAATAGTTGATAAGATTAATAATGTTGGTGAAATAGCAATTAGCGGACAAAGTGTTTTAGGCTTAAATAACAAACATTTAACCGGAGATATTGGGTATTCTGATTCAGAGTTTGTATATATAGTAGGTAAAAAGAAGTATTCTTGTTTAGAAAATTGTTTTTATAATTATGTTCACGATCAAAAAATTCGTGATAAATATAAAATAGATAAGGCTTTTTCAATTTGGTATAATAATCAAAGTTATATTTTTGTTGAAAAAACATTACCTGGAAAAGAGTTTGTGAAAGTAAAAAAAATGCCATATGATTTGAAACATCAAACTAAGGCAGATTATAATTCTCTTATAAATAAGTATTTAAAATAATTTAAATATATGCTTAATATATTTAGTTTTAAGATAGAAGAAAGAAAAGAACTAAATGAAAATATAAAAAGTATCTTAATTGGTATAGTTTTTATTTTCTTAATTTTTTTGACTTATTATGAGTTAACTCCTCAAGAAAATGGATTAGAACCGTCTGAAGGGTTAGAGTATAAACTAATTGAAGATAAAAATGGTTATGCTGTTGTAGGATTTGGTAGCTAGGTTGGAACAAACCTTATTATCCCAAGCACTTTTGATGGATTATCTGTAATCGAGATATGGTCTGAAGCTTTTATGAAAAATGAAGCTTTAAAGAGTGTTGTAATATTAGATGGCATTACACTTATAGGAGAGGCTGCATTCAGTAGTTGTAGTAGTTTAAAAAATGTAGTAATTCCAAATAGTGTAACAAGCATTGGAGAATATGCCTTCTATTATTGCGATAGTTTAACAAGTATTGTTATTCCAAATAGTGTAACAAGTATTGGAGAATCTGCCTTTAGATATTGCAATAGTTTAACAATTTATTGTGAATCAACATCAAAACATTCTGGTTGGAATATTTATTGGACTGAATCTGATAGACCTATTTATTGGGCAGGTCAATGGGAATGCGATGTAAATGGTAAACCTATACCACTTATATAAAATAAATAATTAATAAAGAAAGATCACAAACTAGTTTGTGATCTTTTTTTATTATAATAAAACCATTGATTATTTTTATGCAACCACAAGTTGCACTAAAAGGTAATAAAAGCAACTCAAAATGTATAGACATTATACTATAAAAATGGTATAATATATGTACATGAGGTGATTATATGTTAGGTGAAAAGATATATAATTTAAGAAAAACAAGAAAAATATCTCAAGAAGAATTTGCTGAACTCTTAAATACTTCAAGACAAGCTATAAGTAAATGGGAAAGAAATGAAGCTAAGCCTGATATTGATAAATTAATACTTATCGCAAAATTATTTAACATTTCAGTTGATTATTTATTAGAATATGAAATAGATGATTCAAATGTAGAAGAATTTATTGATAAATTAATAGTGTATTGTAAAAGTAATGAATTTAAAATTAATGTTAATGATATAAGATTTTGGTGCACAAAACATCCTAATAATTTTAAATTACATGTAATAGCTGCTGAATATTTAGGTATAGCATATATAGAAAACAATAAGGAAGAATATTTGAATTTAGCATTATATTATATCAAAAAAGCAATTATTCTTCATACTCCTGAATATGATAATATTACTAGTTTAAATCAATTACATCTCTATGTTGTACAAATTTATTTAATGCAACATAAATATGGTCTCGCAAAAGAATATATAGAGGCAAATAAAGTTTATGATTCAGAAGTCTTACTTGCTAAATGTAATATGTCTTTAGGAAATTATGATAGTGCTTTAAAAACTGCATCGGAAATTTATCTTGAGTCAACATCTGATATTATTAATGTATCATTAATTCAAGCTACAGTTTTATTAAAAACCAAATTAGTTAAAGAAGCTTATGAAATGATTAATTGGACCATTTCTTTTATCAATTCAATTAAAAATGAAGAATCATTTTTCCAAGGAATATTGTGCCCTTTCATATATTTAAAAGCAACTTGTGAAAGATTATTAAACATAAGTAGTATAGAGACTATTAATACTTTAAAAGAAGCGATCAATATTAACGTAGATTATAATGTAGTTTCAGGTGTCAAATCAATTAAACATTATTTTGGTAACCCTGATGAAATTTTATACACTGATTCAAATATTGAAAATATGTTTAAAGAAGTTATATATCAAGCTTCAAAAGAGGATATATATTATAATGTACTAGTTGATATATATAAAGAACTTTTCGGAGGTAATTTAAATGATTAAATCAGTCAAATCATATATATATAAAAAGAATATTTTTAACTTTATTGTTTTAACTTTTTTATCTTTATTACAAACTGCAATGATGATAATAATATCTTTGATGTTAGAAAAAATCATGGCTATCGCAACAGCAAAAGATTTAGATGGTTTATATAAGCAAGTAATATTATTTTTAATATTATTGCCATCAAGTGTCATTATGTATTTGTTAATAGTATATTTAAAACCAAAGTATCAAAAGAAAGCTATTACACAATATAAGAATAATATATATGCTCATATATTAGAAAAGAACATTTCCAACTTTAATAAACATAATACCGCAACATATATTTCCGCATTAACTAATGATGTTCATAAAATTGAAGAAGACTATTTATTTTCAGCTTTCGATTTAATAATTAATATTACATTATTTATTGGTACAATTGTCGTAATGATTATTTATAGTCCCCTTTTAACAATAACAGGAATTGTTTTAGCTTTGCTTCCTTTTATAGGAGCAATTATTGTAGGGGGAAAACTTGCATTTCATGAAAAGGAAATTAGTAATCAAAACGCTAGTTTTATGCATTTTGTAAAAGACAATTTAATTGGTTTTTCAACTGTTAAAGTATTTAAAGCAGAACAAAAGATAAAAGAATTGTTTATTAAAAATAATAATGTTTTAGAAGATAAAAAAGCAGCCAAAACAAAAACTCTAGCTTTAATGGAAATGGTTCAAAATATATTAAGTATTACATCTCAACTAGGAGTATTCTTTATAGGCGCATATATTTCTATAACAAGTGGAGATATAACTCCTTCAGTAATATTATTATTTGTTCAACTAATGAATTACATTATTAATCCTTTAATGCAAATTCCTACATCATTATCTAAAAGACTTGCATGTAAACCGTTATTTAAAAAGATTGAAGAAATAATAGAAAGAGAAATTGATAATAATGAAGAAGAATTGATTGAAAAAATAGAAGATATAAGAATATCTAATTTAACTTTTATGTATGATGAAAAAGTAGTATTAGATGATGTATCATACGAGTTTAAAAAGAATAAATCTTATGCTATAGTTGGAGCTAGTGGTTCTGGTAAAACAACTTTAATTAATTTATTAATAGGTAGAGAAAATAGTTATAGTGGTAATATTTATTATAACAATATAGAAGCAAGACAATTATCACTAGATTCTTTATTTGAAATAACTTCATTTGTTGAACAAAATGTTTTTGTCTTTGATGATTCTATTATTAATAATATTACAATGTATTCAAATATAGAAGAAGATGTTTTAAATGATGTTATAGTTAAATCTGGTTTAAAAGATTTAATAAATGAAAAAGGAAGAGATTACCGCTGTGGAGAAAATGGATGCAATTTAAGTGGTGGTGAAAAACAAAGAATTAGTATTGCTAGAGCATTAATTAATAAATCACAATTATTATTACTAGATGAAGCAACAAGTGCTTTAGATAATGAGACATCAATAGTTATAACAAATAATTTATTAGAAATAGCTAATACAACTAAAATAATGATAACACACAGACTTGATGAAGAAATTCTAAATAAGTTTGATGAAATAATTGTTATGAAAAATGGTAAAATAGTGGAGTCTGGTAATTACGATAAATTAATTGATAATAATTCAACATTTAGATCATTAGTTGAATTCAGTAAGTAAAATAATAATCTAATTTTTGATATTTCAAAAATTAGATTTTTTATTTTTTATAAAAAATATTTTGTTAATTTGTCAGTTTATGTTATAATTAAACTGTAAATTAGAAGGAGGTGTGTATATTGAAAAATAGTGAATATAATTTTTTTGAAGAAGTTCGAAAAACTCAAGAAAATCAAAACTATCAAGCTATACAATACTCGGTTGTAGAAAAAGAATCTTATTTACAAAAAAATGAAACTTTATTGTCGGAAGAGTTTGGTCATACCAAAACTAAAACAAATAAAGCTAAAGAAAATAATAGTATCGTAAAGAAGTTAATTCAAAAAGTAATTGAAGCTACAAGCTCATTTATGGGAGGTATTGCAGCAACAGCAGTTGTAGCTGTTTCTTCTATTGTTTTGTTTACTAATATTTTAGTGAAAGAGCCTGTTGTTGAATTAATAGATATTATTGTAGGTCAAGATTATGTTATGTATAATTTATTATTAGATGATATTTCAGATAATATGGATTATTATACTATTATATCTAATGATTATGAAAGTTATAAATATGAACTTATTGAAGGTGAAAATTTAAATACACTCTACAATTTAGAGTTAAATACTGAATATAATTTATTTGTTATTGGAATTAATAATAATAATGAAGAAATTAAATATTTTGATACTACTTTTAGTACATTAAATAAAATTAAAGTAAAATGGGTAGTAGAAAATAATGTGGTAGAAGAAGATGAAATTGAATATGGTACTATACCTATATATGATGGTCTTACTCCTAGTAAAGAAGCTACAAATGATGAGGAATACGAATTTATAGGTTGGGATAAAGAAATATCATCAGCTATTGAAGACATTACATATACAGCTATTTTTAAGGCTAATATATATGAATATACTGCGACATTTAATCAATTATCACCTGATGATATAGTGATTGAATATGGTACAAATTCAAATGTTATGACATTCAACACAAATTTTAATAATAATGGTGATGAAAGATTAAAATATAGAATCTACTTAATAGATAAAGAAACAAGTGAAAAATATATATATGATGGTAGTGAAGAAATAGCTGTAATTGATGTCCCATCGAATCTAACAGTATTTAATATATCATATGAATTATACGGAATATATAATGGTGCCCAAAAAGTTTTTGAAACAATTAATGTTAATGATCCATTAGTTATAAGTGTTATAACATCAGATATTAGTGACTTAATATTAGCAGATACTAATAAATACCAATTATCGTTACTAATAAATTCTGATTTTGAGGAAGAAGAAATATATAATTCAGTAAATTTATTAATTACTTATGATGATTTAACTACAAGTAATATTATAATTAAAGATGTATTAGTTAATGAAAAGATGAATTTTGAAGTATTAGTTCCTAGCTATTGTAAGTCATTTGAAATTGACTATACAATTGATTTATTAGGAGCTAATGGTAATAATCCAAGAACGATTACTAGTAGTAAAGAATTTACTTTAGAAAATAGTTATGAATTAATAGAAACGCAAGTAGAAACTCAAGATTACTCAATAACTAGATTTTTATTTAAATATCATTTTATTGATGAAAATACTACTTTAGCTGTTAAAAATGCTGCAACAGGTACAGTAATAATGTTATATGAAGGAGAAAATAATATTCAAATTGAATTAAATGCTTCAACAAATGTTCAAGAATATACGTATTATTTATCAAATATTAATGGTGAAGCAATAGGAGAAGAAAATGCTGTTTCATTTGAGATTCAAGATGTAAAAGGAGATTATAATTTCCAATATATTAATCCTGGAGACGCAATTGTTACATTTAATGATGATGATACAATGAATATCTATTTAGATACAGTATTTGAAACAGAAGATAGTTCAATATATTATGTAGTTAGATATACTAATTATAAAGATGGAACTGTTTATAATATTAAATATACTGAATCAGTAGCATATTTAGAAGATGTTCCATTTAGTAATTATGGAATAGAATATTTTGTATTCAAAACAGTAAATGGATTAGAATATCAATTACAAAATATTGCGGTATCAGGTGGAATTGAAATAACATTAGATGGTGTATTACAAAGTACTTTAGGAACAGATAATTATGGTAATCCTTATGTCTCTATAATGTATTATGATTATTATAATTTAAGTAATTTTGTTTTAATAGCAGATGACAAAAAGATACCAATACCATCTAGTAATATAGTATTTAATAATGGTTATTGTGAGATTGAGTATCAATTAGACTTTATCCCTAGTAAATTAGTTTTAGAATATGAAGCAATGTTTAATGATGAAATAACATATGAATCTATTTCATCTATTAGAGAAATTAAAGGGGAACAATATAGAAAAATGTACTTAGAAATTATTTAAAAAGGAGACTAAAATGAAAAATAGAAAAGTATTAAAAATTATCGAAATAATATTAATAGCCTCAGCAGCACTATTTGTTATAAGCGCAACATTATTTCAATTAATAGCCCCAGAAAATGCATTTTCAAAATGGTGTATAGAAAATGTATGGGATGTTAAAAATATTTTTACATCATTTAAAAATCATATACCAGTATTAATTGATTGTTTAATTTATATAGTAATTATATATAGCGTATGTAAACTATTAAGATTAATATTTAGATTTAAAATGAAAGAAAGTGATAGAACTAAAACAATCTTTACTTTATTAGATGGTTTTACTAAATATGGTTGTGCTATTGCTGTAATTTTATTAATCTTAAAAGCTTGTGGCGTTGACACTGCAGCTCTTATTGCATCAGTTGGTGTATTAACATTAATTGTCGGTTTAGGTGCTCAATCATTGATAGCTGATATAATAGCTGGAATATTTATTATTTTTGAAAATGAATATAATGTAGGTGAAATCATTAGTGTTGATGGTTTTAGAGGAACAGTAACAGAAATAGGTATTAGATCTACAAAGGTTTTAGATGCAGCTGGCAACATTAAAATCATTAATAATAGTAATATTGGAGACATTGTTAATTTATCTAGAGAATTATCTTTAGCAATTGTAGATTTAGATTTTCCATATGATGTGCCTGTTGAAATCATTGAAAACTTATTAAAAGAAAACTTTGAGAAAATGAAAGAAGAAATACCAGGTATTATAGAAGGTCCTTACTATAAAGGAATTTGTGATTACAAAGATTCTAATGTTACATTAAAAATAATTGCAAAATGTACTGAAGAAGATAAATTCCAAGTAGAAAGAGATATTAGAAGAGCTTATAGACAAATTCTAGTAGATAATCATATTGATATTGCTTATCCACAAGTAGTACTTAATTATCCTACAGGTAAAGAATTTAAGTCAGATAAAAAATCAAAAAGAACTGCTCAAAAGTTTACTGAAGAACAAAAAGAATTATCAAAAGATTTAGAAGATCAAGAAAATAATTAGTAGGATATAAAAAGTAAAGACAATAAAAGTTACAGTATATGAAAATATAGTAGAAGAAGAAGCATAATACATAGTATTATGCTTTTATTATTTATTGGTTATATATAATTAAGTATTATTTGTTTTATATTTTTAAATATTTGATATAATAGTAGTTAGAAAGTAATAGGTGAATTATAGTGTTAAAAAAGTATAAAGAAAAAGCAATAGAAAATAATTTAAATATTTATTTTATAGCTCAAGGTGATAACAATTATCAAATAGAAAAGGAAGTAGTAGTTCCAGCTAATCCCACATGTAATTGTTATAGTGTCGCAAAAGTATTTACTGTAACCGCAATAGGAATGTTATATGATAAAGGTTTATTAAAACCTAGTACTTTATTAACTGATATACTTAGTAAGTATTTACCAAGTGATATTGATGAAAAGTGGTATAAAGTTACTATCCATGATGTATTACTTCATAAAACAGGATTCGGGTGTGGACTATTAGATATTGATTGTGATGATGCATCACTTTATCCAACATTTGATTATTTACAAATAGTACTAAATACTAAATTAAAATATGAACCAGGGACAGTTTATCAATATACAGATGCCGCATATTATTTATTATCAAGAGTAGTATATGAACTTACGTCAATAGATTTAGAAGATTTCTTAAGACCTATTCTGATGGAAAAAATGAACTTTAAAGAATTAGCCTGGAGTAAGTGTCCATATGGTTATTCTATGGGTGCAACTGGTTTATATATAAGAACTGAAGATATGGTTAAATTAGGAATACTATATCTAAATAAAGGCATTTGGAAAAATGAAAGAATTTTATCAGAAGAATGGGTGGATATGGTAATAAAAAATAGATATGAATTTAGTCCTATAAAAGATGGATGGTATGCAAAAGGTGGAATGAGAGGACAGTTATTAATGTTTAATTATGAAAAGAAAAAAGTTGTTGGATGCCATTCTTTTCTTGAAAAATTACCATATGATATTTTTATGCAGTAAAGTAACAAAAAATCACCTTTTTGGTGATTTTATTTTTCAATATAACTGTTGACAGTTATATTTTAATAGTGTATAATATATATGGTGATATTATGTTGAAAGAATATTTAAAGACAAAAAAACTTTCTGTATATAAATTAGCTGAATTATCTAATGTGCCATATACAACTCTTAACGAATTAATTAATGGTAAAAAAAGAATAGATGATTGTAAAATTAAAACAATAGAAAATATCGCAAAAGCATTAAATATTTCTATTGAGTCTCTTTTGCAGTTATTAAATAATAAGAATATAGTTTTGTCTAATTCGTGGCAAGAAAATAAAGATAAAGTATTTTATTTTCCTATAGTAGTTAATAATTCAAATTATCAAGCAAATCGGATTCATCCATTAATGCAAAGGGCTGTTAATGATATATATGAATATGTTAAAACTAATAATTCAATAGAGAAAGTAATTATTTTTGGAAGTGCTATTAATATTAGATGCAATAATAAAAGTGACATAGATGTTGCTTTAAAGATAAGAAATGAATGCTTTAATATCGAATATAGAAATAAAATATCTGAGATAATTCAAGAAATTTCGAATTTTAATGCAGATATTATATGGTTAAATACAATCGATAAAAATAGTAGGTTATATGAAAATGTCTGTAAGAAAGGGGTAGTTATATATGAGCAAGTTATTAGCAAGAGCAAAAGCAAAGAAATTTAATGCTGATAATAGTTATAATTATATTTCAGCTGATGATGCTTATATTGATGAATGTTGTTTTAATCTTCAACAAGCTATTGAATTTTGTTTGAAGTATTTAGTAGAAATGGGTGGTGAAAAATACATTGAAAATCATGATGTTCGCGCTCAAATGAATATCTTGAAAAGATTAGAAAAGTATATACCATGTGAAGAACAATTAAGACAAATGGCATCGACTTTAAATTCGTGGGCAGTTGAAACAAGATATAATGATAACTTTGTTGCATTAATTGAGGATATCGAAGATGCTAAAGCTATAGCAGAAGAACTAATTATTTATTGTGATAAACAAGTTATTATTGAATAGAGGATACTAGAATGAATATATTTAAAAAAATTTATTGTCGGATATTTCAAATGTGTTTTAGAATAGCATTGCCTTTTCTTCCTTATAGAGAACCTGTTATATTAGATTCTATTAAGGAAATTCCTAATAACTTAAAAAATTTATCAATTAAAAATATACTATTAATAACTGATAAAGGTATTAGAAACCTAGGTATTACAAAAGAGTTGGAAGATATTTTATCAAAGAATAATATTAATTGTATTGTATATGACGAAACACTACCAAATCCTACAATTGATAATATTGAATCTGCCAGAAAGTTATATGTTGATTATTCTTGTGAAGCTTTAATTGCATTTGGTGGAGGATCGCCAATAGATTGTGCAAAAGCTGTAGGAGCTAGAATCGCATACCCTAAAAAGACTATTGGAAAGTTAAAAGGATTATTAAAAATAAGAAGAAAAATTCCCTTGTTAATTGCGATACCAACTACTGCTGGAACAGGAAGTGAGGTTACACTTGCGAGTGTTGTAAGTGATCCTTCAATTCAACATAAGTATACTTTAATGGATTTTAATTTAATACCAAGATATGCAGTATTAGATCCAAGTGTTACTGTAACTTTACCACCACACTTAACATCAACTACTGGACTTGATGCACTAACTCATGCGATTGAAGCATATATTGGTAGATCAACAACAAGTGATACTAGAAAAAAAGCAATTGAAGCCATTAAATTAATATTTGAAAATATTGAAGAAGCTTATAATAATGGTTCTAATTTAACCGCAAGAGCTAATATGTTAAAAGCTGCATATTTGGCTGGTATCGCCTTTTCCAAATCATATGTTGGATATGTTCACGCAGTTGCACACTCACTTGGAGGACAATATAATATTCCCCATGGTCTTGCTAATGCTGTGTTGTTACCAATAGTTTTAGAAAAGTATGGAAAAAGTATATATAAAAAACTACATAAACTTTCTATAGAAGTAGGAATATCATCAAAAGATGAAAACAAAGAAGAGTCAGCCCGTAAATTTATTAAAGCAATTTATGCATTAAACGAAAGAATGAATATTCCTAAAAAGTTAAAAGGAATTAAAGAAGAAGATATAGTTATTATGAGTAAACATGCGGATAAAGAAGCAAATCCACTTTATCCTGTACCTAAACTTTATAATCGAAAAGATTTAGAAAAAATTTATTATTTAGTAAAAGAATAAAAAAGGAGGACAAATGTTTAAAATATTTACTGATGCAGTAGAAGAAAGTAATAAACTTTCTTTAGAACAAATTGTGGAAAATGTAATTAATTGGTTAGCAACAGAAGGAGTTAAACTTTTGGTTGGTTTAATTGCAATGTTAATTGCATTCTATATTATTAATGTATTCTCAAAAGGAATACGCAAAAGAATGATTAAAAAAGGAAGAGATAAAACTGTTACTAGTGTTGTTTATCAATTAACAAGAAAAGGTTTAAAAATATTAGTATTTTTAGGATTCTTAGGTTATGTTGGTATTGATACAGCAGGGATAGGTAGTATTATAGCATCTGTTGGTGTTGGTGTTGGTTTAGCATTACAAGGATCGCTTAGTAATCTTGCGGGTGGAGTAATTATTTTATTAATGCGTCCATTTAAAATTGGTGATTATATTGATGCACAAGGTGAAAGTGGAACAGTAGAAGATATTAGAATATTTTATACTTATCTAAATACACCAGATAATAAAGTGGTAATGATACCTAATGGTGTTCTTGCTAATGGCACAATAATCAATTATTCTAAAAAAGAATATAGAAGAGTTGATTTTGAATTTGGTATTGCTTATGCTGAAGATTTCGAAAAAGCAAAAGAAGTAATTTGGAATGTTATTAATAGCACAGAAAATG
The DNA here is from genome assembly GCA_017409905.1 of Bacilli bacterium. GTDB lineage: Bacteria > Bacillota_I > Bacilli_A > ML615J-28 > CAG-313 > UBA1231. The sequence goes on along the minus strand of JAFQRV010000019.1, from coordinate 12,355 downwards.
TGCTTAATGAACCAGCGCCACTTGTAAGAGTAGTAAGTCATGGAGAAAGTAGTATTAATATTGCAGTTAAAGTATGGACTAAAAATGAAAATTATTGGTCAGTTCATTTTGATATGATGGAAGCTGTAAAAAGAGAATTTGATAAAGCTAATATTGAAATCCCATATAATACTTTAGATGTTAATATTAAAAGTAGTACAAAATAATGGTCTTTAAAGGACCATTTTTCTTTTGAAAATAAGTAAATATTCATATTACTTTATATTTTTTTTAATTTGTGATAAAATAAGCTGTACTATGGGATAGAATGTCCTGTTAACAAAAATAAGAAAAAAGGGTGATAATATGAAGAAGGTTTCCAATGTAATGTCAATAGTATTATTAACAATTACTGGTATTCTTGGAATTGTTACATATCTTTCATATAGAGCTGAACTTAGTTTTAAACAGTATTTTTTATATGCTACTGTTGTTTTGGCTGTACTTTCTTTATCTGAACTAATTAGTAGATACCGTCTTTTAAAACAAATTAAAAAAGGTGAATATTATGAAAGTAGATTAAGTTTATGGAATAGTATTTCTTATCGTGTTAAGAAATCTGGTGAACATGCTTTTAATGAATTACCTATCGGTATTATTATAGTTTCTAATAAAAATGAGATAGTATGGTCTAATGATTCAGCAAAGGGTATCTTTATGAGTGATTTAAAAGATATTCCATTAGAAAATATTTCTCCAGATTTATTGGAAAAAGCTCAAAATAATGTAACAGATTTTGTTACCGAAATATATGGTAAAAAATATCACGTAGAGTATGATACTAAATATAGTATCTTCTATTTAACAGATATTACAGAAATAGTTCTCATTAAAAGTAAATATGATGATAGAATTACCGCATTAGGTTATATTAATGTTGATAACTTAGAAGATATTTTATCTGATTTTGATGTTCAAGAAAGAGCAGAATTCATGTATCGTATTGTTAGCGAAATTGCTACTTGGGCTGAAAAATATGGGGCTTATGTTCGTGCTTATAGTGACAATTCATATTTGTTAATTATGGATAAAAAACAATTGTTACAAATGATGGATGAAAATTTTAGTATTTTAGATTCAATTAAGAATTTAGTACAAGGAAAGCTATATAAACTTAGTTTAAGTGTGGGAATCGCTTGTGTTGATGAAAATATTGAAGTTTTATCTAATCTTGCGAGAGAACAACTTGAACTTGCATTGAATCGTGGTGGTGACCAAGTAACTGTTCGTGTTGATGAAAGAGTCCGATTCTTTGGTGCAAAAGATGATACTGCACAAGCAGTTACAAAAGTAACATTAAGAATGAAAGCTGAAGAATTACAAGAAATAATTAAGAAATCAAGTTCAGTTATGATCGTTGGTCATAAGGGATCAGATGCCGATTCTTTTGGCGCTACACTTGCTGTATATCGAATTGCTAAAAGCTTAGGTGTTCCAGCATACATCATTTTTGATAGAGGAAGTATTGATCCTACTGTTCAAAGAATATATGATTCGCTACAGAAAGATTATGTTAAATTATTGGATAATATCATAACTCCTCAAATGGCTTTGGCTAGAATTACTGATGATACATTATTGATGGTAGTCGACTGTCAAACTAAATCACAATTATCAGAACCAAAACTTGTTGAAAAAGCTAGTTTGATTGGTGTAATTGATCACCACAGACGTGGTGATGACGCTGTTGACAATTTATGTTTCTATTTATCATCAACTGCTGCATCTTCAAGCGTTGAGTTGATTGTCCAATTATATGAATTTTTGGAAACTGAAGTAGTACTTGATAATTTGGAGGCTACTTGGTTATTACTTGGTATCATTGTTGACACTAATAACTTCGTATATCGTTGTACAGAAAAGACATTTAAAGTTGCATCAATTCTTGCTAAGTATGGTGCTAATATGTCTGGTGTTAAAAAGTTCTTAAGAGAAGAAAAAGGCGAAAAAGTTACAAGAAATAAATTAATTGATAACTTAGAAATCATTCATGATGAAAGAGTAGGTATTGCTGTTGGTGAAGATAATGTTTTATTTGAAAGAGCCGAACTTGCTAAAGTCAGTGATGAAATTATTTCTATTGTTGGTATCGAATTAGGTATTACAGTTGGTCGATTAAAAGATAATAAAATTGGTATTAGTGCAAGAAGTTTAGGTACTGTTAATGTTCAATTATTAATGGAAAGACTTGGTGGTGGTGGGCACTTTAATAATGCTGCTGCGCAAGTTCAATCAGATGACATTAATGAAGTAGTTAAGCGATTAAAACAATATATCGATGAATATATTGAAAAGGAGGAAAGTATGAAAGTTATTTTAACTAAAGATGTTAAAGGTCATGGTAAACGTGGTGAAATCATTGATTTCAATCTAGGTTTCGCAAATCACCTAATCAGAAGTGGTCAAGCAATCCCAGTTACTAATGAAAACTTAAAACTTTTAGATGAACAAAAGAAGCAAGCAGAGCTTGAAGAAGAAAAACGCGTTAATGAAATGAAAGAATTAAAAAAACTTATTGAAGAAACCCCTATTAAGATTGGTGTCAAAGTTGGTGCTGAAGGTAAGTTATTTGGTTCTGTAAGTAGTAAACAAATTGTTGATACTTTCTATAAAGCTACTGGTAAAACTTTAAATAAACAAGCTATTAAGTTAGATAAAATTACTGCACTTGGAACATATAACATTCCTATTGATTTATATAAAGACATTAAAGCAAAGATTACTTTATTTGTAGTTGAAAAGGAGTAATTTATGGCGAGCTATGAAAATTTATATAATTATACTGCAGAACGTTATGTACTAGGAAGTATTTTAATTGATTCTAATGTAATGAATGGGGTTAGTGGAACACTTGGTGTAAATGATTTCTATAATGAAGATAATCGTAAAGTATATGAAGCAATGACTAGTCTTTTTAAAAATCAATCACCAATTGAAGTTTTACTAGTTGTTGATGAATTAAAAAGATTAAATTTAAATTTAAGTGAAGATCCTAAAACATTTCTTTTAAATTTAACAGACGAAGTTCCAACAACCGCAACTACTGAATTATATGTTAATTTAGTAAAAGACAAATCAATTGAAAGAGAATTACATCGCACATTTAATGAAATTAATAGTGATATTTTAACTGGTAAATTGGAGTTTAATCAACTACTTGATAAAACTGAAGATAGTGTATTAAAGATTATCAAATATAGAAGAACTAGTGATTTATTAACTATTGAAACTGCTGCTCAAAGAGTATATGAACAAATTGCATCATATAATAATAGTGATGGTTATGTTAAAGGGGTTGCGACAGGATTCCCTGCACTAGATAAATCAACACTAGGATTCCAAAAAGGTGATTTAATTATTTTAGCCGCTCGTCCATCTATTGGTAAGAGTGCCTTTGCGTTAAATTTAGCAGTTAATGCATGTCGTAATCGTGATTGTTCTGTTGCATTCTTCAGTTTGGAAATGAGTATTGAACAATTAATGATGAGATTATTTAGCTATGAATCAAGTATTCCAATGTCTAGTTTACAAAAAGGAAACTTGACAGATCAAGAAATGATTTTGTTAGGTAGATCTAGACAAAAATTATCTGAATATAATATTTATTTTGATGAATCAAATTCAACAAATGTTTATGATATTCGTACTAAGTGTCGTCAATTAAAACAACAAGGTCATTTAGATATGGTAATAATTGACTACTTACAATTAATTACATCTGAAGGAAAAGGAAGCCGTCAAGAAGAAGTTGCTGCAATTTCTCGTTCATTAAAAGTCCTTGCTAAAGAATTAGATGTACCAGTTATTGCGTTATCACAGTTATCACGTAATGTTGAAACACGTGAAGATAAAACACCGGTATTATCAGACTTACGTGAATCTGGATCAATCGAACAAGATGCTGATATCGTAATGTTCTTACACCGCCCTGAAGATTCAAAAAAATCTGAAGGTGGAGATGAAGAAGTAGTTGAAGCTGCAAGCGTTGGTTTAGATACTTCTGAAAAATTAATTGAGTTAGTTATTGCGAAAAACCGTCAAGGTGCATTAAATAATATCAAATATAACTTCTATCCAGCTGAATGCCGTTTCAGAGAAGTTAAACACATAACTGTTAGAAAACAAAAACATATGAGTACAGAAGAGGAGTAACAAATTATGAAAGATCGTTTAGAGGTCATCAATAATCGATATAATCAAATTAATGAATTGTTACTTGACATGAGTGTTGTAAGTGATATTAAAAAGTTAACAGCTTTATCAAAAGAACAACGTTCTTTAGAAAAGATAGTTACTAAATATCATGAATTACTAGATTTAGAAGCAAACATTGAAGAAGCAAAAGAAATGCTACATGAATCTGATGAAGAATTAAAAGAACTTGCGAAACTTCAATTAGAAGAAGCAAAAGAAAGATTAGAAGAAGTTCAACAAGAATTAAAGATTCTATTAATTCCTAAAGATCCTAATGATGAAAAGAACGTTATTATGGAAATTCGTGGAGCTGCTGGTGGAGATGAAGGAAATATTTTCGCTGGTGATTTATATAGAATGTATTTCAAATATGCTGAGGCAAAAGGTTGGAAAATTGAAGTTGTAGATTCACTTGCTTGTGAAGCCGGTGGATATAGCCAAATTAGCTTTATGGTAACAGGGGATTCTGTTTATTCATTCTTAAAATATGAATCAGGATCACACCGTGTACAAAGAGTTCCAACTACAGAATCTGCTGGTAGAATTCATACTTCAACCGCAACTGTTCTTGTAATGCCTGAAGCTGATGAACTAGAAGTTAATTTAGATATGAATGATGTAAGAATTGATACATTCTGTGCATCAGGTCCAGGTGGACAATGTGTAAATACAACTAAATCAGCTATTCGTGTTACACACATTCCAACAGGTATTGTTGTATCATGTCAAGATGGTAAGAGCCAACATGAAAATAAAGCTAGTGCTTTAAAAGTTTTACAAGCAAGATTATATGATTTCATGCTTCAACAAAAACAAGAAGCGGAAGGGGCAGAAAGACTCGCAAAAGTTGGTTCAGGAGATAGAAGTGAAAAGATTAGAACTTACAACTATCCACAAAATAGAGTAACAGATCATAGAATTGGCTTTACTATTCAACAATTAGATCGTGTTATGGAAGGAAAACTTGATCCAGTAATTGATGCATTAATTGCTGAAGATCAAAGAAAAGCATTAAGTGTAGAAGAATAATAAAAAACCTTATCAAATGAGTTTATTCATTATGATAAGGTTTTTCTTTTCTTCATATAATTTAATGGTGATAATATGAATTCTTATATTTTAATAGATACATTCCAAATGATTAAAAATATTAATAAAATAAATAAGAAAGTAATGCTTGTTGTTAAAAGTGATGCTTATGGAATGGGATTAAATAACTTAATTAAATACTTTAAAAAAAGTAAAGTTGATTTTTATTGTTTTAATAGATACAGTGAATATTTAAATACAAAGGATTATTTAAAAGATGAAAAGATTTTAATTTTTGAAAGCCCTGGTTGTATATATAATAAAAATATTCGTTATACTATTAATAATTATAAAGATGCTTTATTTGTTAGTAGTATTAAAGAAGAAGTTTACGTTCATATTCAAATTGATACAAAGATGAATAGATTAGGAATTAAAGATATTAAAGAATTTAATAAAGTAATGAATTTATTAAAACAACATAGTAATATTATTATAGAAGGAATTTATACTCATTTAATATCAAGAGATAAAGATATTATCAATTGTCAAATAGAAAGATTCAAAGAGTTTTTAATTTATCCTTTTGAAGTTATTCATGTTGCCTCAAGTTCAAATATTGATCTTGATTTTGGGACGCATGTTAGAGTAGGGGCATATATATATTTAAATGCGGTAAAGGTCATTAGTCACTTAGAAAACATAATTGAAATTGATAAAAAAGAAAGTGTTGGATATAATAATAATTATATAGCTTTAAATAAAGAATTAATTGGAGTAATTCCTCTTGGATATTATGAGGGATTTAGTGAAGAGTATATATATGCAAATGGATTAAAGTATCAAGTAATTGGGGATATTTGTATGAATCATTCTTTTATTAAAATCGACAATAAAATTAATAAATATACTGACTTGCTAATTTGGTCATCTTGTGATAAAATAGGTATAGAAGAAATACATCGTAAACTTATTGGTTATAGAGGATTAACTAAAAAGTATAAGGAGTAAATATGACATATCAACAATTAATTAACTATGGAAAAAAACTTGCTAAAAGTCATAATGTAGAAGTTGAAGGGATTAAGATTTTAGTTTTAGAAATGTCTGGATTAAATGGGGCAGAGTTTTTATTAAATATTCATAGTGAAGTAGATAGAGCACTTGAAGAAATAATTAAAAAAGGAATCGAAGAATACGTAAGTGGTAAACCAGTCCAACATATTGTTGGCTATACTTATTTTTATGGATACAAGATGGTTGTTAATGGTGATGTTTTAATACCAAGACCTGAAACAGAAGAATTGATTGGTTATGTTTTAGCATATTACGATGAAATGTTTGATGGTAAAAAAGTTGACGTAGTAGATGTTGGAACGGGATCTGGTAATATTGCGGTTGCACTAGCATGTGAAGAAAGTAATATGAAAGTATGGGCTAGTGATATTTCATTTGAGGCTTTAGAAACAGCTAAAGTTAATGCAGAAAATAATCAAGCAAATGTTACTTTTTATCAAGGTAATATGTTAGATCCATTTATTGAAAAAGGTTTAAAATTTGATATTTTAGTATCAAATCCTCCATATATTCCTGATGATGAATATGTTGAACCATTAGTGCTTGATAATGAACCCAATATCGCATTATTTGGGGGAAACAAGGGAATGAAATTTTATCAAGAGATTTTTGAAAATGCGAAAAAGGTTTTAAAAGATAAAGCTATTATGGCATTTGAACATAGTCACAAAACAAGATTAGAAATGTTAGAACTTGCTAATACTTATTTTCCAGAGGCTAATTCATTTGTAATAAAAGATTTAAATGGAAAAGACCGTTTCTTAATTGTTTTAATAGGTGAAGAAAATGATTAAGGTTTTTAATGCATTTATTCTAGTTTTTCAAATTTTCTTTGGCTTTGCTAATACTATTTCGGGAAATGAATATATGGATTCAGTGAAGAATAGTTATGATGAGTATTATATAGTAGAAGATACTAATCTTAGTTTTGGTGATTATACTTTAGTATTTGGAATGTATGATGGTGATTATTATTTATCATGTTTCTTATACAATGAAGGTGTATCAGTCAATCAAAAAATTAAAGTATTAGTTAATGGTGATGATGTTACAACTTTTGTGCCAGATTCTTCAGTTGTTGCGGGATTTGGATTAGAATTAAATGAAGATGATAGTTTTGATATATTCGTAATGGATAATAATAATGAAACAATTATTGGATCATATAAAGTAAGTGATTTAATTAATGATTTTAATAATCATAAATTAATTGGAGAAGGAACAGGAGATTTCCCCAAAAATAAAAAAGAAGTTAATGCGATTAATACAATAAAAGGTTTCTTACTTGGTTTTGTTTTATTATCAATTTTATTTGTTATTATTTTAATTGTTTTATATAAGAAAAGACTTGGAAGGTTTAGTGAAAACTATAAGAGTGATCCATTATTTGATTTTGAAAAAGATTATTATGATGATGAAGAAGAGGATGATGAAAATATCATTGATGTTGAAAGTGATAATGTTGAAGTTCAAGAAGTAAATAAACAAGAAGTAATGGATAGATTATTTGAAGAATATCGTCATGGTGATATTACAGAAGATGAATTAAATGAAAGATTAAAAAAGCTTTGGTGGAAAGAAAATGATTAAAATTAGTTTAGTTGATTTTTTAAAACTTTCTAAAGACGATATTTCCGGAAAAGTTCTTTGTTTTACAACAGATACAGTTTGGGGAGTAGGAGTTGTAGTTGATAATAATTTAAGTAGTGGTTTAAATAAGATTTATCAAATGAAAAAAAGAGATTTAAATAAACCTCTTGCTGTATTAACGTCTAATCTTGAAGAAATTAAAAAACATGTTGTTTATGATCAAGATATTGAAGATGTTATGAATAAATGGCCGGGAGCTTTAACAATTATTTTTAAGAAAAAAGATGATTTTTTTAATGAGTTAACAGATTTTGATACAATTGCATTAAGAATACCAAATAATCATGTTAGTTTAAGTATTTTAGATTATTTAGGTTTTATCGCAACAACAAGTGTTAATTTATCTAATAGTGAACCACTAAATAATAAAGAAGATATTGAGAAGTATTTTAGTGAATATATTGATTATTTAATTGTTGATGAAACTTCTTTATCGAAAGTATCATCAACTATAGTAGATGTTACTAATAAACCATTTAAAGTAATTCGTAGTGGTGATATTAAAATTAATGTATAAATTTACCAAACATTACCAATAATATTATTGGTGATGTTTTTTTATGAAAAAATTAGAAATTAGTTTATTTATTATTAGTATTATATTTGGTTGTTTACTTTCTTTATCTAGTTGTAGTAGTGATAAAACAAGAATAAGAATAGTATCTAATGATAATAGTAGTGAATCATTAAATGAAAAGTTATTAGTCAAAGAAGAAGTTTTAAAGTTATTACAAAATAGTGCTAGAATGAACGAAGGAGATTTAGTTAAATATTTAGATGAAAATCTTAAGAAGAAATTTACTAATTATAAAGTAGAATATATATATGATACATATCCTGCTAAAAGTATAAATGGTAACATTATACCTAGTGGGACATATCCTACTATTAGAATTACTTTAGGCAGTGGTATGGGGAGTAACTGGTGGAGTATTTTATATCCAGAATACTTTAACTTAGATTATGATGAAACTAGTGAGGTAGAATATCGTAGTTATTTTTATGATCTGTTTAGTAATTCAAAATAAACCAAAAAATTCCAAAATGGCTTAATTTTAAGCCTATTTTTTGATTTTAGAAGCTTTCTATTGATTTATATGTTATATAGAAAAAATAATTGCTTTATGAATATCAAATCTAAATATCTGTGATATAATTAATTGTTAGAGGTAATATTATGAAAAGATTAAATAATGAAATAATTATTAGAGGTGCTAGAGAAAATAATTTAAAAAACATTGATTTAACATTACCAAAAAACAGTCTAATTGTTATGACTGGTGTAAGTGGTAGTGGGAAAACATCTTTAGCATTTGATACAATATATGCCGAAGGTCAAAGAAAGTATGTGGAAAGTTTATCAGCATATGCTAGACAATTCTTAGATAATGTTGATAAACCAGATGTTGATCAAATGGAAGGCTTATCTCCTGCTATTTCAATTGACCAAAAGACCACTAGTAAAAATCCAAGATCAACTGTTGGAACAGTAACAGAAATCTATGATTATTTAAGATTACTATATGCTAGAGTTGGTCATCCAGTATGTCCAGAACACAATATTCCAATTCATGCCCAAACATATGAAGAAATGGTGGATAAAATCTATACTTATGAACCTAATTCAAAAGTAATTATTATGGGAATTGTGGCACAAAATCAAAAAGGGACTTTTGAAAAAACATTTGATTTATTAAGAAAAGATGGTTATTCAAAAGTTTTAATTAATGATGAACTATATGAACTAGATGAAGATATTCACTTAGATAAAAATAAGAAACACAATATCTTAGTAATAATTGACAGATTAAGATTAACTGAAGAAAACAGAAGTAGAATCTATGAATCAATTGAAACTGCCGCAACTCATAGTGGTGGAAAACTCTATGTTGAAATTAATGATGAAAGAATGTTATTTAGTGAACATTATTCATGTCCATATTGTGATTTTACTGTACCTAAATTAGAACCTGCAATGTTTTCTTTTAATTCACCCCTTGGTGCATGTCCAGAATGTAAAGGGTTAGGTTTTATTTCATCTGTTGATGTGGATTTATTAGTAACAGATCCTCATTTATCGATTGCAGATGGTGCTATAAGATATTTAAAAAATATTGTTTTTACTGATAATATTGAATGGCAACAGTATAAAAAACTTTGTGATTATTATGATATAGATGTATTTAAACCATATAATGAATTAACTGATTTACAAAAAGAAGTTTTATTATATGGTTCAAAAGAACCAATCACTTATGAAATTCATACAAGTGGTGGTTTAACAATGAAAAAGAATAAAATTATTGAAGGACTAGTAACTTTAATTGAAAGACGTTACCAAGAAACTTCATCATCTTTTGCTAGAGAATACTATGGATCATACCTAGCAGATAATGAATGTCCACTTTGTCATGGAAGAAGATTATCAAAAGTTGTATTATCAGTATTAATTGGTGATAAGAATATTTATGAATTTACTGAAATGTCTGTTCTTCAAGCAATAGATTTTATTAAAGGTTTAAAACTTACTGATACAGAACAAAAAATAGCTAAATTGATCTTAAAAGAAATTGAAGAAAGATTAGCATTCTTAAAAAATGTTGGTTTAGAATATTTAACACTATCTAGAAAAGCAGGTACTTTATCTGGTGGTGAAGCTCAAAGAATTAGACTAGCTACTCAAATTGGTTCTCATTTAACTGATGTTATATATGTTTTAGATGAACCATCAATTGGTCTACATCAAAGAGATAATGACCGTTTAATCAATACTTTAAAAGTAATGCGTGATTTAGGTAATACTTTAATTGTTGTTGAACATGATGAAGAAATTATGCGTCAAGCAGATTACTTAGTAGACATTGGTCCAGGTGCTGGTATTCATGGTGGTAATGTAGTTGCTCAAGGAAAACCAAGTGAATTTGAACATTTTACAAATTCAATTACTGCTGATTATTTATTTGGAAGAAAGAAAATTGAAGTACCAAAAACTAGAAGAAGTGGTAATGGGAAGTCTATAAAAGTTTATAAAGCTAGTGAAAATAACTTAAAAGAAATCGATGTTGAAATTCCACTAAAAAAATTCACATGTGTAACAGGGGTTAGTGGAAGTGGTAAATCAACACTAGTTAATGAAACAATCGCAAATGCGATTACTAAAAAACTATATCATAGTAAAGTTCATGTGGGGCGTCATGAAAAAATTGAAGGGATTGAAAACATAGATAAAATTATTATTATCGATCAATCACCAATTGGAAGAACTCCTAGAAGTAATCCCGCAACTTATACTGGTGTATTTGATCTAATTAGAGATTTATTTACTAACTGTGTAGAAGCTCAAAAAAGAGGATATAGTAAGGGAAGATTCTCATTTAATGTTAAAGGTGGAAGATGTGAAACATGTCAAGGTGATGGAGTAATTAGAATCGCAATGCATTTTTTACCAGATGTTTATATTCCATGTTCTGCATGTCATGGTAAAAGATATAACAGAGAAACTTTAGATATTAAATATCATGATAAGAATATTGCGGATGTCTTAGACATGACTGTTGAAGATGCTTTAAAATTCTTTGAAAATATTCCAAATATTAAAAATAGATTACAAACTTTATATGATGTAGGCCTAGGTTATATAAAACTTGGTCAATCATCAACAACACTATCTGGTGGTGAAGCTCAAAGAGTAAAACTAGCAAGTGAACTTTACAAAAAAGTTACTGATGGTAGTATCTATATTTTAGATGAACCAACAACAGGTCTTCATACTGCAGATATTGCTAGATTAATTGATGTATTAAATCGTTTAGTTGATGCAGGTGGAACTGTACTTGTTATTGAACATAACCTAGATATCATAAAGGTTGCAGATAACATAATTGACTTAGGACCAGAAGGCGGCGATGGCGGGGGAACAATTGTTGCGGTTGGTACACCAGAAGAAGTTGCAGAAAATGAAAACTCATACACAGGACAATATTTAAAAAAGATGTTAAAATAAAAAAATCCCCACTATATAAGAAAGTGTGGTATAATATTTGAAAAGAATAATTAAACCATTAGGAATATTATTTATATTTATTATTTCATGTTTACTAATTTATTTTACAAACATCAGTTATTTGATAAATAAGAATATTATTATAATACCTCCGGTTATATATATGTTTTTATTATTATTAACTATCTATTATTGGTTATTAAGTATTAATAATAATCAAGACTTTAATTGTTTTTTGATTGTTTATATATTATTTATAATAATAAATGTATTTGCTAGATATCCTTATGATACTAGAATAATTAATACTAAACTATATATATTTGATTGGTTGAAAATAATAACAAAAGATAAAATAGTATT